>JBGQGO010000246.1:0-7948 GCA_041497455.1 Blastocatellia bacterium
CAAGCGAGTCCTTCACTCGTACGACGAATGAAGTCGCACCGGCCGTTGTTGGCCGCCCCGAGATCATCCCGCTTGTGGTCATAGTCACGCCGTCGGGGAAAGCTCCCGTTTCTATGCTCCAGGTGTACGGCCCAACGCCTCCTGACGCCTCGAGCCCGGCAGTGTACGGAAGACCTTGCAGTGCTTGCGGAAGGGACTCGGTCCTGATCAAAAGTGGCGGCGGCGGCGGACCGACTTCGAGCGTGAGCGGCTTCCTGGCTTGCTTGTCACTCGAGTCGTTCAGAATCACAGTGAAGTTGGATAAGCCCTGTGTCGTCGGCGTACCCGAAAGGATTCCTTCTCGCGAAAGCGTGAGGCCGTCAGGCAGGTTTCCGAACTTGGCTTTCTTCTTCTTTACCCAGAAATATGGGGCTGTGCCGGACGCCGCTTTGAACTCGAACCGGTAGGGCACGCCCACTGCCGCCACCGGAAGCGCGCTCGGGCTCAAAATGGTCAGCTCGGGTGGAGGGTCGACGTCGATCGACAAAGCTGCGATGATCGATTGGCCGCTCTGATCGGCCGCTCGAACTTCGAATGAGACTTCGCCCGTCGTGGTAGGCACGCCTGCAATAACACCCGCCTCCGAAAGCAGCAGGCCATCGGGAAGTTTTCCCGTCTTCAAGTCCCAACGATATGGAGAGCTGCCTCCCACGGCCTTTAGTGTCTGGGAGTAGTCCTGGCCGACCACGCCGTCGGCCAGCGACTGCGTCTCGATCGACAGGAGCTCAACCGCCGGGTTGATTGTCAGCGAGAGAGTTGACGTGACGCTTGCGTTCACAGCGTCGGTGAGCTTGAGCACGAAGCTGGTAGTTACCGCCCGCTCCGGCGTGCCCGATATGATGCCGCTCTGATTCAGCGTGAGGCCATCGGGAAGATTTCCGGACTGAATCGACCAGGTGTACGGAGTCTGGCCGCCGGAAGCGCCGATGTTCTGGCTGTAGGGCGTGCCAACCGACCCTCGCGGGAGTTGGTTCAGGGTGATCGTGAGCGGCGCCGCCGATTTCACAATCAGAGTCAGAGGTTTCGTCGCCGAGTTGCCGTTGGCGTCCGTGACTTTCACGACGAAGTTGAAGGTTCCCGCGGTTGAGGGTGTGCCTGAGATCGAACCTGTTTGTGCTAACGAGAGACCAGGTGGCAGAGACCCGCTCTCAATCAGCCACGCGAACTCCGGCCTCCCGCCGACTGCCGTTAGCGTGCGGCTGTAGGCCACGCCAACCGTCGCGTCCGGCAAATCCGCCGTGCCTATCGCGAGCACCGCCGGAGTTGAAGGTGTGATCACCGGAGCTTCATTGGTAAAGTTGGATACGCCGGTTCCGTTGAACGCCCGCACACGATAAGCGTAAGCAGTATTGGACAACACGCCGGCATCGGCGTAACTGATCGAGTTGGCTGAAACAACACCGATCTGGCTGAACTCCGCGCTCGTGCCCCCGCGGCGTTCAATCTGAAATCCGTCTTCAACCCCCGATGTATCCTGCCAAACCAGGGTCACCTGGGTGGGCGAAGCCGCGCTGGCGACGAGACCACTGGGGGCGGATGGCGCAGGCTTTGGCACCGCTGAAGTCCACCCAATTTGCGCAACGGTGAACGGACACAGTGCAAACTCGTTGAGCCGCATCATGCATTCGGTCGAGGAGCGAGTGCAGCTTATGTCCTGACAGTTTCCGTTGAGAGCGTCGGATCTGACTTCGGGCGCACAGGTGCAACTGCAAGTCTGATATCCTGGTTGAAAATATTCATCGCAGGCATAGAAGATGTGACCGGTTTCATGGCTGGCGATGCGCGAGAGCGGCCAGCCAAAGCTGCGGAACAAACTAACGACGTGCGGACCTCCGATGTAGGCCCACGACGCGCGCCCGTCGGTGAACGACGCCCGCGCCGGGGACGGGTTGTAAGCGATGAACATTGAATACGCCCAGTTGGCGTGGTTCTGATCTCTGATCACCCGGTCGAATGCAGCAACACGCTCGAAAACATTACCCCCCGACGCGCCGAGGTTGTTCATTATGTGGTTTACCCAGGCAAGAGCGTCGGTTCCGGGACGTATTACAGGTTCATAAGGCACCTGGCACGCAGGGTTGTTGGCGTTAAAGAATATGGGTGTGAACTGTAGCGGCCGGGCAAGATTGAAGGCTCGCGATTGCTCGACCCACCAGTTCAGTCCATCGATCACTTGCGACTCAGCGAGATCCTGATCGGCTTGAGTCCATGTATAAATGTTGGGATCGATCCCGCCCGCGCTCTCGACCAAAAAAATCGCAACGGCGACGGTGCCGTCCATCACATCGCTGTTGCTTGCATACTGCGGTGTGACCGTCGATTGAATGCCCAGCACCGACTCTTCAGCGCCCAGCAATCGTAGATTGCGGATGAACTCATCCTTATTGATCGGAGGGTGGGGAAGCGCGCAATCGATCATTCCGGGCCGGCCTGCTTCGGGTCCGGCTTCTTGCCTGGACTCGCGCAGCCTGCGTCTGGCGCTGCGTCCGGACGCGATGTCGTTGAATGCGTTGATGGCTGTCTGCGTCTCGCGATCTCTGAAACCCGCCGGCGGCGACCCGACTGGAGACCGGTGTATCGAGCGTATGCCATGTCGTCCCAGTATTCTCGAGTCCGCATCCGGAGCGATCCATCCCATGATCGCGTGTGGGGGAAGGACGATGGCAACCACGCCGCCTTGCGACACGATGAAGTCGCGCGCTTGTGCTAGCTCCGCCTTCGAACTGGTGTCCACCAGCACGAGCGTGTATCCGGCTCCGGGGTCACCGGAGGAGCCGGGTTGATTCTGCGAATGAGCGCCAGCAGAAGTGCTGTAGACGATCAAAGCCAGAAGCGCCACGAAGGAACGGAACACCAAACGAACCATCAAAACAGACCTCAATGCTTAAAGACCACGGCCCGTGCTGCCTGCTTGATGGCCGTGGAGGGCCAGATCGAAACGAAGACTCTCTGTCAGGTAAACAACGCCACGGTTGCCGGGCCGCGCGTCATCCTGATTTGCCTAGAGAGATCCGGGGTAGCTGGGCGGGCCGCTTGTCGATATGAGTGCACAACGATCATCATGAATTCCTGGTCGAAGTTATCTTGTGGTTTTTTCTTTCAGGGCACTCGCGTCAAAATACGGCCATCAACGGTGCGCTGTAACTTATTCCTTTTGTTATGACAAGGTCGCGAGTATACCTTAAGCCCTATCCCGTCGCAAGCAGAAAACCAACCAAAGATATGATAATACTGTTGCGCCGGTACTCCGGTTTTAGAATAGACCGACTTCAATCAATACAACTTTTGAAGCTTCACGCCCGTGTAGTACTTCTGGAGAATCGCGGTGTACGAATAGCCCTCCTTTGCGAGTCCGTAGGCGCCCGTCTGGCACATTCCGACCCCGTGTCCCCAGCCTCTGCCGGTGAACACGAACGCGACAACCTGGCCACGCGCGTCGGTCTCGCGGTCCACTACGAACAGATACTCCTTCAGCCCGAGGGCGGCGCGGATCTGAGGACGGCGCAACAACGCGCGACTTTCATCGCCTGTCACCTCGACCTCAGTTACTCGGCTTGAAGAGCTGAACGCCACTGGCTCGATCTTCTCGAGCCGCCCGACGTTGATGCGAGCGCGAGCCAGCCGCTGCTGGAGCTCTTCTATTGGGATGCGCTCTTGCCACTGAGCCACGCTCGAGAAGCGATCGCTCGAGGCACTACGGTCTGATATCGATGCTTCGAGGAAGTCAACTTGTCCTTTGGCGTTCAGATGGTAAGCGACGCGCTCGCCGCCAATGAGAGTCAAACGATCGACCTGATGGCTCTCGCCGCCCAGGTTTCGAAACAGCCACGCGCCGTCGGAGATCTCCACGCCGCTGCGCTGAGCGTTTCGCTGCGAGCCTTCGCGCGGTACGCTTATTGGAGTCGCGCCCTCTCTCATCCCGACGTTGCCCGGTTTGCCTTTGCCCGGTTTATCTTGTTGCGGGCCCGCGAGCCTGCCGGTTCCGCTCGTGTTCACGCTCGTGAAGCGCGAACTCTTCTCGCGTGCGCTCGAGTCACGAGTCGAGCCTGGCACTGCGATGATCAATCGCCCGTTCTCCGAGGGCGCCGCGACTTCAGATATGAAGGCGGGAATTTGAAATCTCAAGTTTGAGATTTGAGACTTGGAATCTGAAGTTTGAGATTTCAGATTCGCCGGTTGAGGTATCACCGAGATCGCACGAGCCAGAGTTTCAATCGCTTGTCCACGTGTGATGGGCGCGCGGCCGTCCAGCTCGGCATCGGCGGGCACGCGAAGTATTCCGTCTCTCAACAACATCGCTACGTCGGCGCGCGCCTCACCCGGCAATGTTTGCACGCGCAGGCCACCAAGCAAGTAGTCGACGTCGGCCGGAGCCAGCAGCGTGGTTGCGCGCCCTTCACCGTAAACTGACGCGGTGACAAGACGGGCGAACTCAGCCAATCGCGTCCCATCGCCGCGCGAAAAGCTGGGCTTCTCTCTTTGAGTCAGCCGCGCGGTTTGCACTATCCAACTCCTCACTTCATCCGGGTCAGGCGATCGGCTCAGATAGCTGCCTGTCACGCGGCGCGGAATTGAGAACCCGAGCACTGAGAGAAGCGCGACTTCACGAGCGACTGAACGCCCGTCGATCCCGATTAGCGGTTCTCGTGTTCGGCTGGACATGATGTCTCGACCGGCGAACGACTGGCGGCCGGGCGAGCACGCGACCCCGCGCAGATAAGGAAGAGGCTTGCCGCCGAAAACCTCGTCGTTGTTTTCGGTGCGTCCGCCGCAGTTTGCGGTGTACAGCGCTTCGATTGGAACGAGTTTTCCGTCTTCGTTCGGAAAGACGGCAGCCATTCCGCGCGTCGCGTCAATTGCCCGGTTGGTCAAATCGCGTTCCGCTGAAAGCCCGCCGTAGACCTGGGCTCGCGTATCGTCCACCAGATCGAATCCTTCATCACGATGCTGGCCGAGGTGCGCGAGCGCGTAAGATCGCGCGGCTACCGCTTGCGCCTTGAGCGCTTCGATTTCAGGATAGGCGCCTGGCGACAACTCCATCGGCACCACGCCGCGAAGATAATCTTCGAGCGGCAGCGCGTTCACGACATTGATCCGCCCACGTGGATTCAAAACAAGGTGTATCTCTCCGCGATAGTCTTTATTGCCGATTCGAACGGCCGCGGGGGCCGCAGCTATCTTGGACTCAGACTCGCCGGATTCGCTTTGATCTCGAAGCGTGACGTGCTCTTGATCATTTCCTGAAGAGGCGGCCGGTTGCTTGCCCCGATCAAAACGACGGCCTCTCTCGGCAGGTGAGATGACCAACTCATCCTCGCTCGAAGCAGCGACCTTGTCCGCGGCAAGCGCGATCAACTGAATCGGACGGCGGTCCGGCTTGACGCTCGAACGAGCCGTTGAGCTGTTGCTGGGCTGCGCTTTGTATTTCGCGGCTCGGGCATTTGTGTCGGTGAGGGATTCCGACGCGAGCGTGTCCCTCGTCTTTGGCTCGCTTATGATGCGAAGGCTTTCATAGCCGGACTTGCGCAAACGTTCGAGGAATTGCGCTGCCTCGCTGCGATTCGCGAACTGCCCGATCAGGACGGAGTACGCACTTTGCTTTTCATCGAAGCTCATCGTCACTGGCTCGAAGAATTTTTTCTTAAGCTCGTCTACGAGCTTGCGCGCTCCGCGTGATTCCGTCGAAGAACCGACGCTCACCCGATAAGCGGCCACGGTCGACTGGAGAGGAGCTACCGGCTCGGGCTGTTGACGCAGTTCTACAGTCAGCGATCCGTTCGAGATATTCTTGCCCTCGTCGAGGCCCGTCGTGGCGCGCCGCACTATGAGGCCGGATGAAGAACTGAGCGCGATTGAAGAGACGTCGGTCATCAGCGCGACTCTAATGACGGGCCCGCCGGCCGATGCGTACTGAACGACATCGATTTGCGCTTCTGCTCTGCGAGGACGAGTTAAGCCCTTATCCTCGCTTTGCTGACTCTTCTGATTGGCGCGACGATCGTTTGAATTTGAGGCGGGTTGTTTCTGGGCAGCCAGCACGGCTGTCGTGCGGTTCGATCCAACAAGCAGGACGATCTGAGTGCTGTTCGAGACGATGAGAGCCAGGCTTAGCGCGAGACGACCCGTCAAGCATCCTCTGACAATGTTCATTGCGAAACTACAGAGTGTAAAAGTAAACGGTCACGGTAAAGGTGATCGTGTTTCCTGCGGCTTGGGGGAATCCCTCAAAGGGACTAGCTGTAAATATAGCCTGTCTGGCGTAGGCGTCAAGCACTGAATAACCCGTAGGTCTCCACAACTCTGCGGAAAGAATCTGTCCGTCACGCCTGATCACGAGTTTGAACTCCGCGGATACTTTGTCTCGAAGAACATCCTTGATCCACTCGCGCGGCATAATGCGCTCGTTTACCTTCCTGATTTTTGCGCGCACCAAAGCCATATACTGGCCTTGTGCCGCTTCGAGGCCGAGCGCGCTTGACTCGGAGCTGCTGCCGCGGCGCGTGCCCACCGGAGATGCTTCCGAACTGCCGGGGTTGGTTGTGTTGGCGTCTTGCTTCGGCGAAGGCGTGGGCGGAACGGGCGCCGCTTGTGCCGGAGGAGTTTGAGTGATCACAGCCTCATCGAGTTGACCGATGCGATTGGCCTGTATGGACGAGGTCTCCGGAGGAGTTGGTTGGTGAGTTGTGGGACCCGGACGTTCGCGGCCGCCCGATCCGCGCGAGGCCCGCAACTGCTTCTCGATCAGATCAGCCGGAGGGAGGTGGCCGCTGGTTCCACGGCGCTCGGCTGGCTTCGGAGAACGTTGGACCAGGTGGACGTCGTCAGCAGTAGCCGGATCAAACTGAAGCCGGTTGATATCGGCGCGCTCGAGAGGCTCTGGTGCGGTGCGAAGCGTGGCGCGCTCGGGCGGCGGCGCCAGTTCTATCAGCGTCACGAGTGAGCCCTGACGCTTGCCGCTCGCGATGACCTGCATCATCGCCCACGAGTCGAGCTTGATGAGCGCCGCATAGAAGATCACATGGACGACGACCGACATCGCAAACAGAAAAGTAAATCTGCGGTCGCGGCCGAGGCTCGACCACAGTGATGCGAGAGGACCTGCTCCCCGCGGGCTGTCATCGATGTAGCTGTCGAAAGTCTTTAGCAAAGCCTTAACTTTAAGAGGTTTCTAGTTTCTGGTTTCTAGTTTCTGGTTTGTGGTTCGTGGTTTCGCGATCAAAGGTCATATTCAACTGAACCAAAAACTAGAAACCAGAAACTAGAAACCAGAAACCGTTTCAACCGCTAGCGCGTTGAATCGCCGCCTTATCTCTCTCATATCAATCGCATCGACTCTTGGATGAACCCTATTCGTTAACAGAACGAACACTCGCCGTTTGTGCGGGTCCATCCATATGCTTGTTCCGGTGAATCCGTTGTGGCCCAGCGCCGGCGGCGGAAGCGCCGGTCCCGCCGAACAGTCCGGCGTCTCGGCGAGTATCCACGCTATCGAGCGCGACGTAGCGCAGCCAGCCGTGAGGTTGCCGGTGAACAAGCCGAGCGATTCCGGCTTCAGAAGCTCGCTGCCCGGCAGGAACTGATTCGCCATCCGGAAGGCTTCGCGCGCCGTCGAAAACAGCCCGGCGTGTCCGGCTACGCCGCCCATGAAGTTTGCGTTGCCATCGTGGACTTCTCCCCAGATCACGTCGTTTCGCCACGGGGCTTGCGATACGCCGGCGTTGCGATAGGGCGCCGCGGCAAGCGTCGCGGTGTCACACCAACTCCGCGCCTCCGCGTCTGCGAGCGCGTTGGCCAGTTCAAACGCCTGACCGTGTTCGGTAGCCGCGATCTCGCGAAGCAATTCCGGCGGCGGATTGAACATCGTCCGTTCCAGGTGAAGCGGCTCAAATATCTCTCGCTTTGCCAAACG
>JBGQGO010000247.1:0-7947 GCA_041497455.1 Blastocatellia bacterium
CTTAACAGGATCCATTCGACGCTGATCGGGCGAAACGCTAACGCAAAGCCGGCGTAGACAAAGACCATTAGCCCGACTACAGATACGATCACCAGGAAGAGACTGGCGATGTCTTTGCTACGCTCGTTCGGCTTCATGCCCAAACCCTCTCGGCTGACGAAAGAATACAAATCCGACTGGATAAGGCGAGGGGCGTTCCACTTACGCCCCGCATGGCTAAGTTAGCTTAAGGCAACTAAATCTCCGCTTGGCCGTCTGCGGCCGATGTGAGTTATGAGGAGAATTGCGCCAGATTGATTGAATCGTTTCGGTCAGATTGCAGCATGGTTGAGGGTTTGCCTTGACGATACAAGCCACCATTCAAGACTGCTCTCTAGACTCCGTTGGATGCTGGTCGAGCAACTCCGTTAGGAGTTGGTTGTTTATGGAAAGCGCTTCGTTCCGCGTGGCGCACCCCAGCGAGGTGCTACGTCGGTCACTCGCTCATCGTACGAGGGTTGACTCGTCACAATGCACCCCAGGCTCTCGCACGGACCACGTCTCTATAACATTGCGTCCCTACGGGTGCAAAAGAACCGAAGGGCCGAACTTTGCGTATTGACCATCGTGTGAGGTATAAATGGACCAAGCGTGTTAGCCCCAATCAACAAAAAGGTGTTCAAGAAAAGTGCGTCACAAGAAGTTTCTGCTCACAGCAATCGTAACCGCCGCAGCTTTAGCTATTGCGATCTCAACGATCGTCTCCAGCAAAAGCTCTCCCGCGGAGTCAAGGTCCAGAAATGCCAGACGAGGTGAACCCCGCCTGGCGGACACCGCCGGAGAAGTAGCGGCAACCCTGCCGTTGTTTCACCGTGCGGACGAGAACTACGTCCGCGGCTCGCAGCCCTTGCGCGGCGGGATCGGGACACTCACGCGGCTCGGCGTCAAGACTCTGGTCGACCTGCGCTCGATCTATGACCACACCGATGATGTGAAGGTCGCGGCGGAGGCAGCCGGTCTCGGATATGAGTGGGTGCCGATGAGCGTCTGGAATCCGCCCACCGACGAGGAAGCGAATCGGTTCGTTTCTCTCGTGACAGAAACAGCTAAAGGACCGTTCTTCGTTTTCTGCGCGGATGGGCTCAACCGCATCGGCGAGATGACCGCGATCTATCGAGTCGCCCACAGCAACTGGAGCGTTGAGAAGGCGCTCGATGAAGCTGACGAGCTTGGCTTCAACCCTTATTACTACACGCTGAGGAGCTACGTGTGGGACTACGCGCGCAAGTTCCGCCCGTCAGCCGTGCCGCCGACCGGCCGGCGCGTGAGTCCGCTCGAACCCTGAGCTGCGGCGGATTTGGACTGCGGCGGCCATTCGGCATTCGATAACTTATTTGGACTGCGCCGCCCTGTTGCGCATTGAGTGACTATCGCATGCGTGGCGGCGCTTTTGCCTGTGAGGGGAGGAATCGCGGAACCGAACATTGGCAGGGTGCTCTCCCTAAGGCAAAGGCGCTTCCTCCTCAACCAAAAGCGCCGCCACGCGTGCGATAGTCAATCAATGCAATACAGGGCGGCGCAGTCCATATAGGCGGCGCAGTCCCAATCCACCGCACTTGATAACGCCGCGGGCGTTCCATCATACTGCGCCCGAAACATCCGAGCGTATGGTTCCGAACCAAGAGTGACCAAATGGCGAAATCCAAGGCCTCAAAGCTCGTTTTCGTCTGCCAGCAATGCGGCGCCCAACAGCCGCGGTGGATGGGCAAGTGTCCCGACTGCGGCGAGTGGAATTCACTCGTCGAAGAAAAAGCCGCGAGCGCTCAGCCTGAATCTTCTCCGCGCGGCGGTTTGTTCCGGATGCGCGAGGTCGTGCCGCTCGCTTATCAAGACATCGAGAGCCAGGACGACTCGCGACAGTCCTCGGGAATAGAAGAGTTCGATCGCGTGCTTGGCGGCGGGATAGTTCCGGGCTCGCTTGTGTTAATCGGCGGCGACCCTGGCATCGGCAAATCAACGCTGCTGCTCGAAGTGGCGGACAAGCTCTCGAACATCTGCGGCAAAGTTCTCTACATCTCGGGCGAGGAGAGCGAGCGGCAGATCAAGCTGCGAGGCGAACGGTTGGGCATCAATCCAACGGGACTCTACCTGTTGGCTGAAACCTGTCTCGAACGAATCTTTCAAGAGATTGACCGGCTCGATCCGCAAGCGGTCGTCGTCGATTCGGTGCAAACGGTCTTCTCGATGAAGCTCGAATCCGCGCCGGGATCAGTTTCGCAAGTCCGCGAAGTAGCCGGTCAGTTCCTGATGCTTGCGAAGAATCGGACGGTACCCGTGTTCTTGATCGGACACGTCACTAAAGACGGCGCGATAGCCGGGCCGAAGGCGCTCGAACACATCGTCGACACGGTGCTCTATTTCGAAGGCGAACGCCATCACAACCATCGCATCATTCGCGCGGTGAAGAACCGCTTCGGCGCGGCGAATGAAGTCGGCGTCTTCGAGATGACCGGCCGCGGCCTGGTTCCGGTGCTCAATCCGTCGGGCTTGTTCTTGAACGAGCGGCCGGTTGGAGTGTCGGGCTCGGTGGTGACCGCTTGCATCGAGGGCACACGGCCGATGCTGGTCGAGCTTCAAGCGCTGGTTACTTCGACGAAGTTTGCTACGGCTCGAAGGATGACTCAAGGCGTTGACGCCAACCGCGTGTCGCTATTGATGGCGATGCTCGAAAAGCGAGTAGGCATGCACGTGCTCGGCGATGACGTCTTCGTTAACGTAGCCGGCGGCATGACGATCGACGAGCCAGCGGCCGACCTCGGTATAGTCGCGGCCATCGCCTCGAGCTTCCGCAATGTGCCGGTAGACGAACGAGCCGCTGTGTTTGGCGAAATCGGCCTGGCCGGCGAAGTGCGAGCGACGAGTCAGGCTTCGGTGCGCGTGCGCGAGGCTTACGCGATGGGGTTCCGCCGGTGCGTTATTCCTCACGGGAATGTAACCGGGCTGGATTACGATGACGGGATTGAGGTGGTCGGAGTGCGGAATGTAGCAGACGCGCTCGACGCGTTGTTCTAACGAAAGCTCTTGCATCGATCTTGAATAAGTAGGGAACAAAAACCAAGGGATTGCGTGCAACTCAATACCTCTCGCTGTTCTGCACACGAGCCTGACTTTGAGGTATCACATATGAGAGTTGGTTTTATCGCTGTCTTTGCGACGTTGGTCGCCCTTCTGCTTCCACCGGATAGCGCCAGTGCTTGCAGCTGCGCAGAAGCATCACCCTGCGAGGCCTTTGGATACGCATCCGCGGTATTCGTTGGCCAAGTGCTGGGAGGCACCGAGAAGTACAGGGAATATACAAACAAAGGCGTGACTGTTTCCCTTGAGGCTGGGCAGGTGCGCTTCGCCGTCGAAGAATCATTCAAAGGGGTGACCGCGACGGAGATTACAGTATTGGTGATGAATATGAAAGGCACGAGCTGCGAAGGGATGGCAGCGCTTGCTCGCGGCGGTAGATACCTGGTCTATGCTGGACATCTTCAGTCGGTCGGTTTGTCGATTGGTCCCTGTTCCGCCACAAAACCGGTCGACGATGCGAATGCAGATCTTGCGTTCCTCAGAAGTTTGCAACCGTCAGGATCGGGCGGTCGCCTCTACGGACAAGTCGCAGTAGAAACCGGGGCTCGGGAACCGACACCGCTCCCAGACGTCACCGTCGTCGTCGAAGACGAGGCACATAAACGCGTTGAGCTGAAAACAGATCGCGACGGTAACTTCGAAACTAATGGACTAAAGCCCGGAAAATATCTGGTAAATCCTCTGCTACCCGAGAATTATGTTTTTCGGGATGGTCGCCAGAAGAACCGCGAAGTCCAAGTGTCCGATCGAGGGTGCGCACGTGTTCCATTCTGGGTGAACGTCAACGGACGCATCGCCGGACGGCTGAGCGACTCTAGCGGTCGTCCGGCGCCGGCCTATCTGATACTTGAATCGGTCGGTGAACCGCCGCGAACATTTCTCGGGTATACTGACGAGGAAGGCCTATTCGAGGTTCAGGGCGTGCCAGCCGGCAAATACCTGCTGAGAGTCGACATGAAGAAGGATGACAAGGAGATTGCCTACTATCATCCGGGCACAATTGATCGCTCGAAGGCCACGGTGATAAGTATCTCGATGGGCCAAAAGCTCGATGAACAGAACTTTCATTTGCCGTCGACGCTTCAGGTGGTTGTCCTGCAGGGTACTGTCACTTATTCAGACGGTAGAAGCGCAGCGAATGTCGAGGTAAGGCTGATTCCTGACTACGGCAGCAAAAGCGCAGCACTTCAAGTTGATGGTTCATATTCCGACACCGAAACCGATGGCCTTGGCCGTTTTACGCTGCACGGCTATAAAGGCGTGACCTACAAGATATTGGCCCTCGACAACCTGAGACGAGCGATTGACGAACAACGTGAGGCGGGAAGGGCTGAAACTGGAAAGCTTTTGCTCACAAAGGACGTGGACGACACAAAGGTGGTTTTACCGTTGAGGTCGCGCACTCTACAAACGAAGGATCCTCAGAAGACGACGAAGGTGCCTTAGTCCAACGAGCGCCGGTCGCTAAGGCGCGAGATCATCCTCCTCTTTGAGGGGCCAATATGCCTATCTAGGCTGTCTCCAGTAATCCGGCTTCTCCTGCGTGTTCGGATCGTGTCTCTCCATCCATCGCTCCGGACGAGCCAGCTCGATGAACCCGAACCTGCGATAGAGCTCGTGGGCGTCTTTGGTCGCAAGCACCCATCTTCGAAATCCCTGAAGCTCGGGATGCGAGATGATCACGTCCATCAGCCATTTCGAGAGACCCAGCCCGCGATGTTCCTCGAGCACAAACACATCGGCTATCCAAGCGAACGTCGCGTAGTCGGTTATGATTCGCGCGAATCCGACTTGCTGATCGCCTTTGTAGAGGCCGAACGGAATCGAGTGATCGATCGACCGGAGAATCGTCTCGACGGATCTCCCAGCGGCCCAATAAGACGTGTCCAGGAAACCGTGAATGATGGCGATGTCGAGGCGTGTCTTGTCAGTGCTGATCGTGTACTCGCCTCTTTGCCAATGACCGTCCATGCTCGCCCCCCGTTCGTGTCATCAACGCGCTGAAGAGTGCTCAACTCTCTCCCGCAACCGGCACTCGGCCAGGCGATCGCAGGTACCCTACTCTTTCACGCCGGGTCTCGCGTACTCTCTCGCGTATTCCGGCGGCTCAATGCCCGCCGGAAGTCGGTCGTCAGTGATTGGCGCGCCGGCCGTTAGTTTCAACGGCACCACGCCCGCCCACACTGAAAGATGGTAGTCCTCTTCATCGTCAATCGGGGGACCTGTGCGCACCTTTGCTGAGACTTCGACGAGAGGCAGCTTCAGCACTAGCGTCGCGCGCATCTCGCTTTCAGTAGGCAGGCGAACTTCTTCCCAACGTCCGGACACGACATGATTGGTGAACGCATGAAGCGCGTTGATCTTCTCATCCGGATCGTCCACGAGCTTGGCGTTGCCAAAAATGACAACGGATCTGTAGTTGATTGAATGATGGAACGCCGAGCGCGCCAGCACGAGTCCGTCGATCAGCGTCACTGTCACGCAGACGTCTATGCCTCCTTCGAGAGAGCGCAGCATGCGGCTTGCGGACGAGCCGTGAATGTAGAGATCGTCTCCTATTCGGCCGTACGACGTTGGAATAACAACGGGCTTTCCGTCGGCGACGAATCCGACGTGGCATATGAAGGCTTCGTCAAGGATTTGGTAGACCGCAGCGCGATCGTATTCGCCTCGCTTCGGCAGTCGTTTCAAGCTCGTTCGGTCTGTTGGCGTAAAGGTCGTCAAGTTGGTTTACTCCATTGCTAGCGCGATGGTCGTCTGCGCAACTCGGCGCCCTCTGCGGTTAACATCCGGATCAAACCGCGGAGGGCGCTGAGGAACGCAGAGGATGCGCCACAGGCTTATCCTTTAACGTTTTCAAGACGAGTGTGGTTCGCGTCGATTGCACAGATTTAATTCGCTCGATCTTATCCCTGACCAGGCGCCCGAGCTGTTCGGTGTTCGACACTCGCACGCGGACAACGTAACAATCTTCGCCGGCGATGCGGTGCAGTTCTTCGACTTCCGGAATTCGCGCGAGCAAGGCCGCTGTGTTAGCGTCGCGAAGCCGAGTCTGCACGAAAACAAAGGCTACGAGGTTCTCTCTCATGATTCACCATCGAAGTAGCATAGACTTTTAGTCTGTGTCCGGTGTCTCCATAAACAGCAATCACCATACAGCGACTAAAGTCTATGGTACTTCAAACCAGCGCCCTCAACCCGTCAGTCCTGCCCTTTGCCCGCTGCTTTTTCATCTTCACCAGCTGCGACTTCATCAAGCTGCCAAGGCGCTTGACCGCGTCCTCGATCGACTGCGGGCCGGCCATTGTAAAGCTCAACCGAATCATGTTCTGCTGCGGCGAACTCGCGTAGAAGTGATCGCCGCTGATGAAAGTCACTCCGTTCTCCACGGCCTGAAGCAATAGCTGGTTGCTGTTGAGGGAATCGGGCAGGCGCACCCACACAGACATTCCGCCTTCGGGGCGATTCCACCTTGCTTCATCCGGCAAGTGCTTCTCCAGCGATTCGAGCATCGCGTCGCGCCGCTGAGCGTAGGCTTTCTTCACCCGCTTTATGTGCTTTGCGAGCAGCCCGCGTTTTGCGAATTCGTGAAGGGCAGCCTGGGCGAGCAGGCTCGCGTGCAGGTCGCTTCGTTGCTTGACCCGATTGAGATGATCGATGACGATTCGCGGCGCGGCAATCCAGCCGACCCTCAAGCCGGGAAATCCGACCTTCGAAAAGCTGCTGATGTAGATCACCAGGCCGTGTTCATCAAGCGCCTTGAGCGGCGGGACATCGGGTCCATCGTATCGCAGTTCTCGATAGATGTCGTCCTCGACTATTGGGACGCGATACCGCTCGGCGATCCCGATCAATCGGCGGCGCGACTCCGGATTCATGGTGACGCCGGTTGGATTCTGAAAGCTCGGCACGACGTAGATCAGCTTCGCCCGTCGCTGAGACAGAACGTCTTCGAGAACGTTGAGGTCAATCCCGTTCTCGCCTACCGGAACGCTGAAGTATTTCGAACTCGCGCCGCAAAAGACGCTGAGCGCTCCGGGATAAGTGGGATTCTCGAGAGCGACTTCTTCTCCCGGCTCGACCAGTATCTGTCGGATCAAATCGAGAGACTGCTGGCAGCCGTTTGTTATGAGCACTTCGTCCGGCGAGACCTTTACGCCCGAAAGCGCGAGTTGCGATGCGATGTATTCCTGTAGCGGCGCGTACCCGCTGGTCGTTCCTAGCTGGAGCAGAACTCGCCCCTGCCTTCTAAGCACTCGATCGACGCTGCGGCGGAAATCATCCAGCGGGAAAAGATCCGCTGATGGCAGGGCTAAGGCGAGCGAGATGACGTCGCGCCGGGCGTCGTAGCTGCTCATCTCTTGAAGCCAGTTGTCTCTGCTCTGAACTGATAGCAGCGACTCCCATGACATTGGCGACGGCGGAGCTTGCTCTCTGATCCGGGATGCGGGAGCAGGGGCCGGAACGCGGCTGATGTAGGTGCCGCTGCCGACGCGCGACGTTATCAATCCGTCGGCTGCGAGTTCCGCATAGGCGGTTGTGACCGTGTTGCGATTGACGCCGAGCGTCTTGGCAAGCTCGCGATTAGCAGGCAGCCGATCCCCGACCTTCAAGGCGCCATCGGCTATCATCCGGCGCACTTCGGCCACGATCTGAGTGTAAAGCGGAGTGTGACTATTGCGTTGCAGCGCTACGAGCATTGGCGATGGCCTCGACAATTGGATTATTTCACCGAGCCATTCTACAGATCAATCGAGCGATGTAAAGAACCAATTGTGGGCCAATTGTGACAGGCCAATCAGAGGGTGACCGGAAGATGACTGGAGTGAGCTA
>JBGQGO010000248.1:0-7925 GCA_041497455.1 Blastocatellia bacterium
CGCCTCCTGCTGCTCCCCACCCCGCCTCGCGGCGACGCAGTTGCTCTTGGCTTCGGGCCGGAGAGCGTTTGCCCGGAGGGGACTTTCACCCCTCTGACCATCGCGCCTTTCGGGCGCACATCCCACCAACGCAGTTGGTGGAAGTCAGACGAGATCAACTTATTCAACAATCATAGTCGGGACCATGCCAGCCCCGGAAGTCACGTTCGCAAGCGACGACGACGACAACCGCGTGAACGCCCCCGAAACCTTCCCAAAAAACAGCAGCGGGTCCAGATCGAGCAGTTGCTCGATCATGTGCACACCGGTCTCGTCCACGAACGGAAACACTTCGCGCGAAGTGGTCACTCGCTCCTGAGCAAGGTAGTCGCCTCGCAAGCCTTCTTCGATCGCGCGGTCCCAGGCGCTCTCGTCCGATTCCCATCCGATGAATATCCCGTGCCCGCCATAGTCGTCGTTAGGCTTCAAAACCAGCGTGTCTCGCTTAGCCCTTACGAATTCGAGCAGGTTGATCTCTTCTCCGCCGTGAGTCGTCTTCGCATCCTCAACCCTGCGCGTCCAGGGCACCGACCGCCGAATCGCTTGCTGCTCCGCTTCTGAAAAGTAATGCTGATGTCGCTCATCGGTCAGCACTCCGAAGAGCATTTTCTTGTGAACGTACTTGGTCCGAAACGAATTCACGAACACCGCTGCGCCCGTCTTGTAAGCGTCAACGAACGACTGACACTCATCGACCTTCTCGAGCAACTCAGTTGTCAGCACACGGCGATAAACAAGGTCGATCTTGAAATCGCTGTGGTGCAACTTCCCTTCCCGCAGCTCCAGGTCACGCGGATCGGCTATCGTCGTCGCATAACCATGTGCCTCGAAGAACGCTTTGAACAACTCGAACTCTCGCTGAGTCGGGAGTCCCTTGTAGTCCACGATCGCGATCTGAGGCTTCTCAGCGCGGCCTCGAACTCGCTCATAGATCGCAAGCAGCGCGTCGAGCATGTTCTGGCGGCAATACATCGGCGTGACCTTGTGCTCGAGCGAGAACTCGCGCATAAGCGGTAAGCCGCAAAAGATCTCCGCGGCGACGTCCTGATAGGCTATTCCGGCAGGGCACTCGGCATTCAACTCGACAAACTGATAGGTCTCATCCGTCAGAAAAGAATCCAGCCGCGATGTGACCGAAACTTCTTCGTAGCCCGGATCAACAGCGACCAACTCGCGCTCGCCTTCGGTCAAGCCTATCTGCTCGAGCATCAGCTTATCGTTGGGAGCGATGCGGCCGACCTTTTCGATCGCGCCCCATACGGTCTCACACGTTCGGGTGATTTGCTGCCATTCGGTTCGTGTGACGAAGTGCGGCCGCAGATAGGGAGAAAGCATACGGCCGCCAAACACGAAGCGGACATCGTTCAATCGCTGCTCAAGAAAAGCGCGCGATTCTTCGAGCAGCGCCGGCTTGCGCTCGATCAGTGAGTTGTAATCTTGGGCTGCCTGGCTGGTCATCAGCTTTGGTACCTAAGAGTTCAGAGTTCAGGCTTTAGCCTGCCAGCGTTCACGTCAGCAACCTAAAGGTTGTACTCTGAACCGCCGCCGTCTTAGTCTGCTCCGGCGGGCTTACTAACGCTCGGCCGCTTGATCTCGTGATTCAAAAGCTCGTTCCATCTGTGACTGGTTATCGTCGGCTCTCCGTGCAGCGCGGTTTCAATCGCCAGGTCCGCTACTTTTTCAACCATCCACTTGAAGTAAATCGAACCCACCGACCACCAGTCAGCATCCGGCGCCGGATTCATATAATCGATCGCGTAAGGCGTGCCGCCGGCTATCGCGAACTCGACCGTGTTGATGTCGTAGCCAAGCGCTTGGTTGATCTGAATTGTCTCGCGCCGCACTCGCGCATCCATTTCGGGATCGAGGTAGTTGTCAACGACAAGGTACCGTTGAAAGATCGGATCGTAAGGCATCGGGCACACGTCTTTCTTGCCGATGCAATAAGACCTGACGTAATGAGTGAACGGAACGTACTCCTGCAAGACCATGCAATCGGTCCCGCTGGCGTCGTACTTTTCCATCAACTCCTCGCGATTGTTCACCCGAGACACCCCGCGCCAGCCGCCTCCGTCGAACGGTTTGATGAACGCTGGAAAGCCGATGTGCCCGATGATGCCGTCCCAATCGAGCGGATACTCGAGGTTCCTGAGCGACTCAGCAACGACGCCTTCTTTGTATTCCTTTTGAGGCAGGAGGATCGTTTTCGGCACAGCGATTCCCAGATAAGTGGCGAGCGAGTAGTTGAAGAACTTATCGTCGGCGTTCCACCAGAAAGGATTGTTTATAACCTTCGCGCCCGCGAGCACGGCGCTCTTGAGGTAAGCCCGATAGAACGGCACCTCGTGCGAGATTCGGTCTATTATCGTGTCGTAGGGGCAAGGCTCAGCCATCCGCACACCGCCGAGCTTGATGTATTCAGCGGTGACGCCGGCGTTGCGGTTGTTGATTTCGCTGATGAGAGCCTGAGGAAAAGTGCCTTCGCGGCCCACGAGTATCCCGATCTTCATTGAGCTCCTTCGCGTTGAATCGCGCGGCGAATTCTATAGTACGCCTTCGAGCCGTTGCAACCGGAGCCGCCCTCCAGTCAGAAACGACGCCGCGGCATTCGAGCAAAAGGCTGCCTCTTATCGCGATCTATTCCTGTCCGCGCAAATCCGTCGAATCAGCGTCATCCGTGGTCTATAGCGTTTGGAGGAAGCGCTTTGCTAGTGCCGCATAGACCACGGAGGACACTGATTCGACGGATTTGCGCGGATTTCTGAAATGATTTGATCGCCAGGGAAATGCTTGGTACAAGTCAATGTGGTCGTGACGCAGGTTTATCACGCCGTCTGAGGATCAGATCGAGAGAAAAGGGAGAGTGCTTATGTTTCGACCAAGGACCAATCACGTATTCAACGGAGTTTTATCAATCGCGCTGGTGTGCATCGCGCTGTTGGCCGCCGCTTGCAGCAAGACTGAGCAGCCGTCGACTAACTCCGCGGCCTCATCTCCTTCGGCTGCCTCCTCTGCTGGGGGCGACTTTGAAGGAATGATCGCGATGAAGATGGAGACCGAGAATCAAACTGGCGCAGAGATGACCTACTTCCTCAAAGGCCGGCACACCCGCATCGAGACGAAAGTTCCCAACCTTCCCGGGGGGATGGCAGTGATGCTGTGGGACTTGGAAGCGGGAAAAGTAACTACGCTCATGCCAGCGCAGAAAATGTACACGACGATGGACATGAAGGCCGCCGCTGAAGACATGAAAGAGATGAAGAAGTCCCAAGGCCGGGAAGAGCCCGAGTTTCCTAAACTCACTGCCACTGACAAGCGAGAGACCATCGCGGGCTACACGTGCGAGCATTGGTTGATGGGCGAGAAGCAAGACATGGATATGTGCGTGGCGAAAGGCCTCGGTTACTTCGGAATGGGAGGTCAATCAGCGGGAGGTCTTGGCTCGTTGAAGAACCTCGCGTTCAGTCCAAAGATGCTTGCGGCGGCGGCGACTCACCCGGAGTGGGTGAAGTTTCTGGAAGGCGGCGCGTTTCCGTTGAAGCTCACAGCGATGAAGGACGGACAGGTCAAGATGACGATGGAAGCGACCAGGATCGAAAAGAAAACGTTGGATGATTCGCTCTTCGTGATCCCGACGGATTATAAAGAGTTCAGTATGCCGAGTATTCCGAAGATGCCGAATCTGCCCGGCGGCAAACCGTAGTTCGCTGAAAGTAGACCGATCCGCGAAAACATCATCGCTCAAGACAAGAACAGGGGTTGCCCAGCCGGCTCATTCCTCTCGTAGGATTCAGGTCCGCCCAGACGATGTCGCCTCTCAGTATGCTGGCCATTCGCGAGGCTCCAGAGACATACCTTCCTCAGCAAGAGACTTCTCGAATTCTGGATCAAGCTTGGCACACTCTCTAGCGAGGCGACTGCGCTCTACCCGAGCAAGCTTGTCGGAGATTCAAACCTGACAACTAACGCTCGCGGGGGATTCCGAGTCGACGCCTCATCTCGTCACTGGAAACACCGCCTTCTTTCCGCTGCCGTTTTCGGGACCGCTCAATGATCCTCATGAACTTCGGGTTTGTGCTTAGTGAGACGGTCTCCAAGTCTGCGTTTTCAAGCGGCATCAAGGCCGCAACGGGCTTGCCGTTGACCGTTACGACGACGGCTTCTTCAGACTCAGCGGCATAATCGGCGAGGCTCCTATTCGCATCTTCGATTCTTATTACCTTCATAGTTCAATCTCCTCCCCGCCAATGGAAACGCGTCCTCGAACTTTGATCCCGACTGCACGAATGTACACTACCGTTTCGGGCTCTTCCTCGACATCGTAGTATACACGCAATGCGCCAACTCGCAGCTCCCAAGGCGCAACGGGATTGGGACGCATTGGCTTACGCTTCCTTGTGACTTGTGTCGGCTGATGGATCAGTTGCCTGTCCACGGCATCGAGGACAATTGCTTGCTGACGAGCCGTCAAAGCGCGCAAATGATCTTCCGCTTCCCGGGGAGTACTCGATGCGATACGGCAAGCTGCGCTCCTATGGTTACTAGGGAATCAGTCGCTATCGGCTACCCAGGATGAAAAACCAAATGCAGCGTTCGACCTAAGAATCAATCTTTAGTTTAACGCGGTGAATTGTATAGTACGCCTTCGAGCCGTTGCAACCGACCACCCTTCGGCGCCCGATGCTAGTTCAAATTTCAAAAGGCCAACTTTGAGACTCTTCTGATATAATCTCGCGGCAATAACCGAAGAGAGAGAGACAACATGCCCTTCACACCTGGAACGACTCTCGGACGCTACAAGATACTCGAGCCAATCGGCGCCGGCGGCATGGGTGAGGTCTACAAAGCCACCGACTCCAAGCTCGATCGCCCGGTCGCGTTGAAGATCCTTCCCGCCGCCCTCGTAACCGATTCCGATCGCGTGCGCAGATTCATCGGCGAAGCAAAGGCCGCTTCTGCGTTGAATCATCCGCACATCATCACCATCTACGAGATTGGCGAAGCTCAACTCGACGCCGACAACCCTCAGGACGTTGCACATTACATCGCGATGGAGTACGTCAGCGGCGTCACGCTGCACCTCAAGATTCATCGCGAGGGTCTCGAACTGAAAAAGCTGCTCGAGTATTTCGCGCAGACCGCCGACGGACTGGCCAAGGCCCACGCGGCCGGCATTGTCCACCGCGACCTGAAGCCCGAAAACATCATGGTGACCGAGGACGGCTACGCTAAGATCCTCGACTTCGGACTCGCCAAGCTGATCGAAGCCGATGAGCCCGCTGCGCCATCGAGCGCGGACCTGGGCGAAGCCGCTACCGCTGTGATGGACAAAACGCGGCCAGGCGTAGTCATGGGCACTATCGGCTATATGTCGCCTGAGCAAGCGCAGGGCAAGGTGGTCGATCAGCGCTCGGATATTTTTTCGTTCGGCTGCATCCTGTACGAGGCTGCGACGCGCCATAAGCCTTTCCAGGGCGACTCGGTTATTGACTCGCTGCACAAGATCGTCTACGGGCAAGCGCCGCCGATCGCCAACACCAACCCCGACGCGCCCGCGGAGCTTCAACGCATCATTCGCAAGTGCCTCGCTAAGGACCCGGCCGAGCGCTACCAGACAATCAAGGACATCGCTATCGATCTTCGCGATCTGATCAAGGAGTATGACTCTCAAGCGAGAGTTTCAGGAATGTATGCTCCTCAGCCAACTCCCGGTCAAGGGTACCAACCGGTCACCGCGCCGCACTCCTCTCAGCTTGAGGTGACCGAAGCCCAGGCCATCGTCACCGCTCCGAACCAAGCAGTGGCGAGCGGGCCGGTGTCAGCAATCACGCAAGCGTCAATGGGCAAAGGGGGCAACGGACGCTGGATCGCGTTGGTTGCAGGGCTGCTCTTGTTAGCAGTCATAGCCGCGTTCTCGGTCTACTTTTTCGTCGGTCAGAAGCAGAGCAAGATAACTGGACCCGCCTTTCAGAACACGGCGATCAGCAAGCTTACGAGCACCGGGCGAGCCCTGGGCGCCGTCATCTCACCCGACGGAAAGTACGTCGTTCACATAGTAAAGGAAGCGGGCACGCAGGGACTTTGGGTGCGCCAAACCGCTACGTCGAGCAACGTTCCAATCGTCCCTCCTGATGAGGGCGACTACGTCGGCCTGACCTTCTCGCGCGATGGTAACTACATCTATTTCGTCAAAGGAGCGAAGGACGCGAGCATTCGCAGTCTTTATCAGGTGCCGGTTCTTGGAGGCACGCCCAGGAAGCTAATCGATGACGTTGACAGCCCGATCTCTTTCTCTCGCGACGGAAAACGCTTTGCATTTGTCCGCCACTCGGCCAGTGAGAGCTCGGTGATTATCGTTAACGCGGATGGCAGCGGCGAGCAAAAGCTGCTGACTTACAAGCAGCCAGACGTTTTCCTTGTAGTCGAGTGGTCACCCGATGACAAAGTGATCGCTGCCGCTACAAGGAAAATCTCCGGCGGCTTTCGAAACGAGCTGGTCGCCGTTCAGGTGTCGGATGGCAGCGAGAAGGTCATCGGATCGCAGAAGTGGCTCGCGCTTGGCGGGTTCGCGTGGCTAGCGGATGGCAGCGGGCTGGTCCTCAGTGCGTTGGATCAAACGCCCGGATCGCGCCAGCTTCAGATATGGCAACTCACCTACCCCGAAGGAAAGGCGAAGCGAATCACAAACGACCTGAACAACTATGCGGGCGTCAGCCTTTCGGCAGACTCCGGGTCGCTGGTGACGGTGCAGGCCGACGCCGTCGCCAATCTTTGGGTCGCGCCTGACGGTGACGCGAGCCGCGCTCGACAGATCACGTCGGGGTCGGGCCGATACGATCAGGTATCGTTGGTTCCTGACGGCCGGCTCCTCTACATCTCTAATGCCAGCGGCACTGTCGACATCTGGTTGATGGACGCCGATGGCAAGAACCAGAAGCAGTTGACTTCTGATGACGGCGTCAACGTATTCCCGGCTGCTTCGGCCGACGGGCGTTTCGTCGTTTTCGACTCGAATCGCGGGGGCAATCCGGCAACGTTCAACATCTGGCGAGCCGGTATCGACGGGAGCAACCCACGCCAACTCACGCAGGGAGAGGGCGAGTACTTTCCCACGTTTTCGCCGGATACCAAGTGGGTCGTGTACACGCCTCTGACCAGCGGCGGGAAGCTATCGTTGTGGAAGGTGCCAATCGACGGCGGCGATCCGATTCAAATCAACGAACGCCTCGCGGTCAAGCCGGTTGTCTCACCGGATGGGAAATGGATCGCGTTCCAGACAAGCGGGGATCAACCGGCTTCAGGCCCTAAGCTCGGCATCGTCCTGTTCGACGGCGGCAAGCCTTTGAAGCTGATTGACGTTAAGTTCATTCAATACCGCTGGTCCGCTGACGGTAAAGCGATCCTCTATCTGGACAGCACCGAAGGAGTGTCAAACATCTGGAGTCAGGCTGTTGACGGCGGCGCTCCAAAGCAACTGACGAAGTTCGCAGCCGACCAGATTTTCAGCTTTGATTGGTCGCGAGACGGAAAGATAATGGCGTGCTCGCGCGGGGTTGTTACGACTGACGTTGTGCTGATCAAAGACAAAGGCCGTGAACCGAAGGAATAGAGTGGGTCTATAATCAACGCATGGCAAGAGGATGGGAAAGTAAGGCCGTTGAGGACCAGATCGGTGAGGCCGAAGCTAAGAAGGATGTGCGGCGCAAGCGAAGGCTAACAGCGGATGAGACCGAACACCTACAGCGTAAGCAAGCGCTGCTGCTGGAACGCGCACGAATAGTCCGAGAGATGGAGAGAGCCTACATGAGGCGTCACCTGGTCATGTTGGAACGCGGACTCGCGCATATCGACGCGGAAATAGCGAAGCTGGAACAGGACGGCCCTGC
>JBGQGO010000249.1:0-7906 GCA_041497455.1 Blastocatellia bacterium
AGGGTGGCTTGCCCCCGCTCGCCTCAATTTGAAAAGCGACACCAAGTCTCAGCCAGCGCGGGGGCAAGCCACCCTTCCCAACCTGTGATCCTTCCCATAGATCCGTCGCAAACAGTTTCACGAATGACGACCAAGACGATCGCGCGTCACGCACCTGATTTCACATATCACGAATCACGTTTCACGCATCACCCCGCAGAATCCTCGGAACAAACCTAACTCCGCGGCGTCTAATCACACCAGAACCGTGCAAGCCTACGCTGCGCGCCGCGTTCTAAAGCCAGATCGATTCTCTCCAGCCCACATCCTCGATCCAAAATAGAAGGAGATCCCTATGAAAGCCCCTATCAGAGTGCTTACAGGCCTGGTGCTGTGCGCGTTTTCACTCGCTTGCTCCTCGTCGGGCAGGATAGTGGAGGCGAAATCCGGCGGCGCTGCGCAAAAGCGAACCGTGCGAGCAGTAGCCTCGAACCTCACCGCGCCGGTGCGGCCCGAATGGCGATTAGGTTCCCCGTTCACCCACAACAACCTCACCGTCTTTCCGGTGCTGGCCGATGAATCAACAGCCGGCGACGACCTCATAACTCTCGACGAAGGGCTGCGCTCGGGCAAAGTCACCATCACCGAACTGGGCGCTGACGGGCGCTCGCGTACGATTAACCGCCGTCGGATGAGCGATAGCGCGGAAGTTAATCGGCTCGCGCTGACTAACAAGTCAGGCAAAGCGCTTGTCCTGATTGCGGGCGAAATGATACTGGGAGGAAAGCAGGACCGAATCGTCGGTCACGACTGCATAATCGAGTCCTCGAACACTCCCGTTCCGCTTGATGTGTTCTGCGTCGAGCACGGCCGGTGGTCGGGCGATGTTGCCTTCGGCCAGAACGTCGCTGCTGGCGGTGCAAGTGGAAACGGCCGAGGCGCGGGCTCAGGTTCGGGCGCAAACACTGGAGCGTCGCCCATGATGATTGCACCGATGGCGTTGCCGAACATCCGCGAGAAAGCGCAGGCGAAGAAGAGTCAAGAAGATGTGTGGACCGCGGTTGCCGAGACGGTAACGGTGAACGCTTCGAGCAGTCTGACCGGAAACCTGAACAGCGTTTATCAAGACAAGCGCGTCAACACGAAACTAAACGGTTACGAGCGCGCGTTCAAAGACAGGCTGTCGGCTCGCAGCATCGTGGGCGTCGTCGCCGTAATCGGCGGCAAGATCGTTTCGGCCGATGTCTTCGCCAACCATTCCTTGTTTCGAGCCTACTGGCCGAAGATGCTGAAGTCGTACGCGCTGGAAGCGGTCAGCACAACCAGGGCCGGCGCGCAGCAAGTGAGCAAGACCGACGCCGAAGCTTTTCTGGCGCGGGTGCAAGGAAGCGCTACGGAGAGCCACGAAGGCGTGTATCGACTCGCGGAAAACCAGTCGAGCTCACACGCGAGCTTCGAGCTTGAATACACCAGGAAGGCTCCAACGCTCATTCACTTCAATCGCGTTGCGAAGAAATAGAGACCGGGGCGGGCGATCGGGTGGAAGCACGGAACCGCGAGTCGTGAACGCTGCTTGCAGTTCGAGGCCGCGTCATTAATCCTTTTCCTTCCTCTCTAGACGCCGTTCAACGTAAGCCTTTCGCGCCTCGGCCGCCTCGGGTGAAGCGAACGCGCTCAAGAGCACGTCACCGTCGGCGTAAGATGTTTGACCGGCCATCGCGCGGCTCACGGCGTTGACGTGTTCCTTGGTGATCGCGACGGGGACCGCCGGCATTGCCACGATCTTCTCAGCCAGTGTGGCGGTGTGCTGTTCGAGTTCGTCCGCCGGCACAACTCGATTAACAAAGCCCATCGCTTTGGCTTCTTCAGGCGTAAACTGGCGGCAAGTGATCACCAGTTCTTTGGTCATAGCTGGTCCGATCTCGCGCACCAGCCGCGGAATGCCGCCCCACGCCAGAGGAATCCCGAGTTCAACTTCGGGGATCGAGAAGCGGGCGTCTTCAGCAGCGACTCGCAAGTCGCACGCGGCCATCAGCAACACCGCGCCGCCGACCGCGTAGCCGTGAACGCTGGCGATCGTAGTCGCGTTCATAGCTTCGATGGCGTCCATCATCCGCGACCCGGCTTGCGCTGCCTCGCGGCGAGCGAGCCAACCGTCCGCTTCGCTTCTTGAAGAGTCTTTGAGATCGGCGCCGGCGGAAAAGGCGCGCCCCGCTCCACGCACTATCACCACTCGCACGTCGCACTGTGAATCGAACCAGCGCGCGGCCTCAGCGAGTTCGCGAAGCATCGTAGCGTTCATAGCATTCAATCGCTCGGGGCGATTCAGCGTAAGCCGCGCGATCGACCCGTTCACTTCGATGTTCAGTGTTTCGAAATCCATAGTTCACGCTCTATAGACCTTTGAGGAGCGTTGGTCAAGGAAGCTGTAGAGAGGTGTTAGGATAATGGCGCGTGGGGCGATGACGGATCGGGGCCGTACATCGCGGCCAACAGCGCGATCTATCGAGTGAAGCTCAACACGAGAGGGGCCGCGTTCTAAGCGACCGCATACTCGGTATGCGGTCTTAGATCAGGATGTCGAAACCCTAAGACAATCTGGTCTTTCGAGATGCCTGCGGCTTCCAAATCGGTGGCAATGCCTTCCTCGGTGTTGTCTTCCTGAATCCAGATCTTGCCGTTGATGATTTCGAGATGCGTAACCAAGCTATGCGTGCGGTGTATGCCCTTCCAACCCATGCAGATTAGAGCATACTGATCGTGCTCGTGGTCGAACAACACGCGTGCATCGAGTCCGCTGGCGGCGCAGGGATACTCGCCATACTGTGTCAGCACACGTTCGATAACGGCCCGGCAATCTAAGTTATCCATTGCAGAATCTCCTCCTTCAGCGGATCAAATTCATCAGCCGCAAGGGGCCCTCTTCGATGAGCAACTCGCCAAGCGACCTCCTGAAAACGGCCTCGAAGGTGGTCGCGTGAACCGCCAAATAAAGCGTCCGTTCTGGGCTCGTCTTCGCCAGCAGCGTCTGATATAGCACGAACTGACCGAGCGCGGCTTCGAGGTCGGCGATGTCCGATCTGCCGACGAAGCTTTTGATCTCGACCGCGATCCGTCGCTCGGCCTTCTCTGCCGCCAACAGCCTTTCCGCGCCCAGATCAACATAGAGGTTCTTCTTTCGCCACTTGATGTGCAAAGGATCATCGGTGATGGTCCTGCCATCTTTGATGAGCGCGTGTTTGACCTGATCGTGAAAAAGGTCTCGTGCTGGCATGATCGGTTCCTGAAATCTTGCCCAACCATCTTAGCGCCGACGCCTCGACCGGTTCAATGACATTCACGACGCCGGCCCTGATCAGATCCTTGCCGTTTGCAGGACAGCGCGGACCGATTCGACTGTGCTGTAGAAGCCCGGGAACACGAGTAGGTAATCGAGAACCTGCTCCGATGACAATGCAGGAGGTTTCGGTTGTGGATGACCCAGGTCATTCCGCTGGCAGCGGAGCAGGTCGTAGATAGCAGTCGTGGCGATGATTGCATTGTCAGGGAAGCCCAATGGTGGGTTTTTCAGAACGGCCAGCAACTTTTCATGAACCCAAACGAGTTTCGGCTTCATCTGGTAGCGACCCATGATTTTCGAGAAGGCAGCCCTTTCCTTGGCATCGGCAAGAGCATTCAGCGTTGCCTCACAGAGAAGGATGAAGGCCCGTTCTGCTGCAATACCAACCATGAGCGCCGAGGCGACGAAGTTGGCGCTTTCAAAGGAGCGAAGGCCTTCTGCGAGGTAAGCTACTACGGTTGAATCGGGGTTAGGGATCGTCCTCTTGAGACGGGCTAGGTAGGTGTCGGGGTCGTAGACCGGCCATTCGCCAGTCTGGATGAAGACCTCGCCCAGAGGCGTGAGATGGAATTTCGGCAGGTCAGAGTTGTTCGGATCGCTACCGGGGGCGAGGATGCCGTTGCAAAGTAGCCGCCACCAGACCTCGCGAGCCAAGTAGCCAAACAGGTTGAGAGAATTCGGGCCGATCTCGACATAGGGCTTGAACCCCTCCGCACTGCTGAACTCGCGCCAGGACGGATCCTCACGTAGTCGACTAATCACCACGTGGCGCACGAGGGCCCGATCGGGGTTATTATGATCGAACTTGGGCTTTGCCATTGTTGCTCGATTCCTTTCTCGGAAGTGTTAGAGCTTTTCGAGACGAACCTCGGCGTTCACTCTGTCAAGTTCGATGCGGCATCCCTCAAGAAGCTCCATGCCAAGTAGCGAGTCGCAACCGGATGGTCCTGAAAGTATGGAGACTCGCTGAGGCGCTCCGAACCAGACAATCGTGGCTTCATACCCATCGGGATCATGATGCTTTAGTCGGCGAGCGCGATCGGAACGCTCGACACGAACGACAAGCCCCACGTGGAAATCGTGATCCTCGGGAATGTACAGGAAACCGCCGAAGCCGGTATCAATGAGAAGTTCGTGGGCACCACCAGCTTCAACCACCTCCGCAGCAACATATGCGGCATGGTCGGAAGTCAGCCAGCCATTCACCACGATGTCCTCGTCACGCGCGGTGTGCGGGCTCGTATCACTACCCGTTCGCCGACGCGCCGGGCGTACACGTCGCCGCGCCCAGCCAGGGGGTACCTGTCGCGCAGGAGATCCGAGGCTTCAAGAAGTGAGTTGCCGAGGAAATAGTCCTCGCTCGGGATGTGTATGGCTACGACCCTGCCTTCGTGGTGACGCTCAAGCACGGCTTTGAGGCGACGCTCGTATATGTGCTCGCCCGCCTGGGCTGCCTCTTCCCGCGTCACCGCGACGTCTGCTTGCGTGCTCATGATGCCCGACATTATACACCTGACTGTCCATCACCCAAACATGCCCGTGAGAGAAACAACATGCTTCTCCGCAACGTCCGCACCCCAGTTAGGTTGATCTCTGCCCCATAGCCTATGCTCTTTTCGCTGATGATATCTTCGAGGTAAAGACAGTTAGCTATCGTTGCTGAGCATCAATTGAAAACCAAGGCATAATCGGCGTACTCTAAGACCTGATGGAGTTGATATTCGAATGGGACGAGAAGAAGGCGGACCAGAATCGAAAGAGCCACAAAGTCAGCTTCGAAGAAGCGAAGAACAGTTTTCAACGATCCGCTATATGAAGAAGACCAAAACTAAAACGGCAGCAATGGAAGACATGCGTCCCGAGTACGACCTTACGGGCATGAAGGGCGTTCGCGGAGAATACTACCGGGCCTATCGCCGGGGACACACCGTCAGGATTCAGAAGGCCGGCGGCGCAGTAAGCGTTCAATACTTCACGCTTCAAGATGGCGCGATTATGTTGGAGCCTGATGTGAAGCGGCATTTCCCGAACTCCGCGTCCGTCAATAAAGCGCTCCGCTCGTTGATGTCGGGGCCGCGCGGCAAACACCCAAGGCAAAAGGCGGTCACCAAAGAACGTTGATCAGCATTGGAGCTGTCGCGTCGAGCCTGGCGCCGGCGGTTAGCGATTTTCTAAAGAAGCTGGAAGGTTTGAGCTTACTACGAGACTGATCCGGAATGTTCATTCGAACTGGATAGCCGCGTAGATTTCGCTCAGTGTCAGCGAGCAGCCGATCGACAAAACGATTGAAGCATTCAGATCGCCGTAGTCGGACCGAACCCACTTGGCGCCCTCACGGGCGAAATGCGTGGCGTGAGGCGCGTCCTGGGCCAGCATCACATAGTCCATCAGTGAGGGAAGAGCCTGATAGGCGGCCCGCTTTTCGTTCCGGTCACGCCGTTCTGTACCTGGAGAGAGCACTTCGACAACAAGGGTTGGGTTGATCAAAGTGTCAATCCCATCGATATTTTCAAACTCAGCTTCCCCGCATACCACGCTGGTATCCGGGTAGCGGTAAGGCGGCAGAGTCGGCGTCCTCACTGGTATTTCGCTGTTAAAGACCTCACAGCCGCGGTCGGCCATCTGCCGTCTGAGGCCGAAGTAGACATTGCCGGCAATCCTACTGTGCTCTTTACTCCCTCCGCTCATGGAGACGATCTGGCCGTCCCAGTATTCGTAGCGGCCGTCTCCCGTTCGCTCGAGGGCGAAGTATTCCTCGAGTGTGTAGTAATGACGTGGCGAGTCTTTAGGGTCCGCAGCCATTCTCTCTTCCTTAGTCCTTGTTGGTTGCGCCAGAAAGTATAGCACTGAAACCATTATCCCATCTGCTCAATTGGCCGATCTGTTCAGTCTGGTATAATCGCCGGTGCTTGAATCGCCAGGGCCGGACCCTATGGATTAACCGGCAAACTCGAGGCTCAACAATGAAGAAGGTTTTAACGTTGTCCGTCTCACTACTGCTCGCCGCCAGCCTAGGTTGGCCGAGCTTGTCAGCTTCACACGCCGCTATTCAGGAGGGGAAATCCAAGATGCCCGAGTACGAAGGAAAGGTGAACGCTCCGGAGTTTCCCGAGGGGATGGAATGGCTCAACACCGAGCGGCCGTTGTCGATCCGCCAGTTGAAAGGCAAGGTCGTGCTGTTGGACTTCTGGACTTACTGCTGCATCAACTGCATGCACATCATTCCCGATCTTAAGAAACTCGAGCGCAAATATCCGAACGAGCTTGTGGTCATCGGCGTGCACTCGGCCAAGTTCACCGCCGAGAAGGGCACCGGGAATATTCGTCAGGCGATCCTTCGATACGAGATCGAGCACCCGGTGGTCAACGATCACGAGATGCAGATCTGGCAGGAATATACCGTTCGCAGTTGGCCTACGCTCTTTCTGATCGATCCCGCCGGCAAAGTTGTTGCCTACATGAGCGGCGAAGGCGTCTACGCTCAATTCGACGGGTACATCGCAAAAGTCATCGAAACGTTCGACGCGAAAAAGATGCTCGACCGGCGCCCGCTGAATCTGAAGCTCGAACGCCAACGCACGCCAACCTCCGTGCTCGCGTTTCCGGGAAAGGTGCTCGCGGACGAAAAGTCGAAGCAGTTGTTCATCGCCGATTCGAATCACAATCGCATAGTCGTTGTGTCGCTCGAAGACTCATCGGTCAAGGAAGTGATCGGCAGCGGCCAGATCGGCTTAGCCGACGGCGGCTTTGAAGCAGCAGCGTTCAATCATCCTCAAGGCATGGCTCTGGACGGCAGCACGCTTTACGTCGCCGACACGGAAAACCATGCCATTCGCGCGATCGACCTTGGCAAGCGGACGGTGACAACGATCGCCGGAACCGGCGAGCAGTTGCAGCGCCGCATAACCTTTGGCGGCCAGGGCAAAGACACTCCTCTCAACTCGCCCTGGGACCTTACGATGCAAAACGGCATTCTCTACATTGCGATGGCCGGTCCTCACCAGTTGTGGCAAATGAACCCGAAGACCGGTGGCATCGCGCCTTATGCTGGCAGCGGCCGCGAAGCGCGAATCGACGGACCGTTAGCCGAAGCCGCGCTGGCGCAGCCCTCGGGCATCACCAGCGATGGCAAGAAACTTTACTTTGCGGATAGCGAGGTCAGCTCGATACGTTCCGCGGATCTGGATCCGCACGGCCGGGTCGACACGATCGTCGGCGAAGACCTGTTCGAGTTCGGCGACCGCGACGGGCAAGGCTCGACGGTCCGATTGCAGCACCCGCTCGGAGTCGCCTACAGCGATGGCTGGTTGTACGTGGCCGACACTTACAACAACAAGATCAAACGCGTCTCGCCGAAGGATCGCACCTCGGAGACGTTCGTTGGGACCGGCGAGAACGGAATGCGTGACGGCGACCGCGCGACGCTCGATGAGCCGGGCGGCGTCAGCGTAGCTTTCGGCAAGCTCTACGTCGCCGACACGAATAACCACTTGATCCGCGTTGTTGATCTCAAAACAAAACGCGTCGAGACGCTTCAGATCAAGGGTCTGGAAAAGCTGCGGCCGCGCAAGTCGAAACAGTTTGCGG
>JBGQGO010000250.1:0-7899 GCA_041497455.1 Blastocatellia bacterium
ACGCGCGAGTCGTGCCCGCGAGTGAGAACTTCAGGTTCGTTGTGGGAACGGCAGCATCGCGGCTGCGCTCTCGCACCGTGAGTATCAACAGCGCGGAGAGCGCTGCGGGTATACCTGAGATCAGAAAAATGCTTCGCGCGCCAAGACCCGCCCAGCCAACGAGCACGAGCGCCACGAGTGGACCAATAACCGCTCCCGCGGAATCCATCGCGCGCTCGAATCCGAATGCGCGCCCGCGATACTCTTCCGGCGTTGACTCTGCAAGCAGGGCGTCGCGCGGCGCGTTGCGAATTCCTTTGCCGAATCGCTCGGCGAAACGAGCGCCGAGCACCACCGGCCAAACCTGTGCGGCGGCTATCATCGGCCTTGTCACCGCCGTCAACGCGTAGCCGGCGAACGCGATCGGTTTGCGGCGGCCGAGTCGATCCGAGAGCCAGCCTGAGATTCCCCCGATTGCCGTCGAAGCGCCCACCGCTATGCCTTCGATCAATCCAACGACCGTTGCCGGCGCGCGAAGAGTCTCGGTGAGAAACAGCGGCAGGATCGGATAGATCATCTCGCTGCTGATGTCGGAGAGCAGGCTTACCAGTCCGATGATGACGGCGCTTCGAGAGAGCCCCGTGAAAAGAGACGGGGAAGGGAGAGGCGGAGGCGCAGAGGGGTGGAGGAGCGGAGGTGAAGAGGAGTGGGGCAGCGGGGGTGCAGAAGAGTGTTGGTCATTGTCTGAGTTTTTGCTCACCGTCGTCTCACCGGTTTCCTTCGCCCCAGCACCCCTGCCCCTCCGCGCCTCTGCCCCTCCGCGCCTCTGCCCCTCCGCTCCTCTGCCCCTCCGCTCCTCCGCCCCTCCGCTCCTCCGCTCCTCTTCTCCTCTGCCCCTCCGCCCCTCCGCTTTCTATCGGCTCTCGAGCGTGAGCTTTGCGATGAAGAACCACGAGCCGGACGGTTCAATCTGAATGTTTCCGACACGGGTGCGTGCGACAAGCACGTTAGCTGGGTACCACAAGTAAATCTGCGGCAGTTCTTCCGAGACAGTCCTTTGAATCTTCGAGAAAAGATCGAGCTTAGCCGGGCGCTCGTTTGCTCGTTCGGCTTCAACTATCCAAGTATCAACTTGCGGGTTGCAGTAGCGCATTCGGTTCTGGCCTCCCCGATCGGTGAGCAGGCTTGCGATCCGGAGATACAACGCCTTCCTGGCCGTGGGCGATTCAGTTGACGCGGCTTCCTCTGCCGGCGCTTCTACTTCGGCGTTCGCGCAGTAAGTCCGGCGCTGGAGAGCCGCGGCAAGCTGATCAAACAACGGGCGCATCTGCGCCGGGTCGTTCGTCGCGCGCAGCTTTGCGATAGCGTCGTTGAACTCGGGATCCTGATACCGGCTGTGATAGACAAACTGAAATACGTCCGTTAACTGATTGAAGCCGATGCCGATCAGATAATAAAGATCGAACTGCGCCTTGCTGAGCTTATCAAATAGCGTTGCCGGTTCGAGCGACTGCAGCTCGAGCTGTATTCCTACTCGTCTGAGCTGATCCTGCATGATCGCAGCGATGTTTCTTGAAAGCTGCGTCGTCGTCGTCAGCATCGTGAGCGTGAGCCGGGTCCGTGGCCCATCTCCATCCGGATCGGGGAAGCCTGCTTCATCGAGCAACTGTTTTGCGCGTTCGGGGTCGTGATCGTAAACCGTCACGGCCTGATCGTACGCCCAGTGCTCCGGCGGCATGATCGCATTCGCTTTTCGCGCCTGATCTCTGAGAAGGCGATGAATGATAACGTCGCGATCGATTCCATAGGCTAGCGCTTGTCTGAGCTTTTGTTTCGACAACAAAGAAGTCGGCGAAACGTTGACGCCCAGGTATCCAATGCTTGCTCCGTCACCAACGATCACTTGCATATCGCGGCGCTGGCCCAAGGCCCGAATCGTCTCAGGATCGAACTGCGCGTTGTAAGCTAGATCAACTTCGCCGCTCATCAATTCGGCTTGCCGCGTGCTGTTGTCGGTGACGACCTTGATATGGACTCGTGGGATGTTAGGCGCGCCGCCCCAGTAAGCTGCATTCGCTTCGAGCTGAACGGCCGAGCCCTCTTTGTATGAAACAAACTTGTAGGGTCCGCTGCCTACGGGTTGGTTGACTGTTTCAGTTCCGGCGCCTTCGGGGATTATGCCGACGGCCAGCAGATTTCCGATGAAAGTGTAGAACGGTTCTCGTGCGTAAAAGATAACTGTGAGCGGGTCGGGCGCGTCGATCGAGCTGATCTTGTCGACCAGGCCGCGAATCGGAGACTTGAGTTCCGGTGAGAGCAACGAATCGAACGTGTATTTCACATCGGCGGACGTGAGCTGTTTGCCGTTGTGAAACATCACGCCTGTACGAAGGTGAAACGTGAACGTTCGGTGATCCTCTGACTCTTCGAATCGTTCGGCCAGCGAAGGCACCAGCTCGAACTTCTCGTTCTTGACTACGAGCGTGTCGAAGATCAACTGCATTATTCGAGCCGAAGTTTGGAAGGTGGTTGAAAAGCGCGGGTCGAACCCTCGGGGCGCGACTTCGATCGCGATCACCAGCGTGCCCGGCTCACCGCCGCGCCGGCAGCCGGTTGATTGAAGAGCGAACAGCAGGATAACAGAAAGCAGAAGGCGGAAGGCAGTCGGCAGAAGGCGGAAGGCGGAAGGCGGAAGGATTTTCCATTTTCCCTTTGTCATTTGTCATTTGTCATTTGTCATAAATTTGTCATTTGTCATTTGTCATTTGGGACAGCGGTTAAGCGCATCGGCGAGCATTGGAAAATAACAAATGACAAATGGAAAATGGAAAATGGAAAATCCTTCTGCCTTCCGCCTTCTGTTCATTTGGAGTGCTGCAATATAAGATTCAACTCACCGATGCGTTCGCGTAGCCGCGAGACCGCCTGATCGCTGTAAGCGTGAGGCGGCGAAAGCATCGACTTGATGCGCGCGAGGTGATCGAATGAGCGGCTGATGTGCGCCTTGGTGATCCGCCCTTCTCGTGCGGCATTCACCATCGCTTCCCACGCCGCCGTAGCACGCTCGGGCGAGCGAGAGTCGGCGATCATTACCATGTCGATCCCCGCTTCGATGGCCATCACCGCTGCTTCCGAAATGTCCCGTGTCCCGGTGATCGCTCCCATTTCCAAATCGTCGGTCATGGTGAGCCCCTTGAAGCCAAGCTCTTCGCGCAGCAACCCTGTGACGATGTTCTTAGACAGCGACGACGGCAAGGGCGACGGCCCATCGAACGCGGGATAGTGCCCGTGCGCGATGATCACGGCGTTCAATCGCGCGTTGATCTTGCTGAACAGCTCGGTGTAGGGCGCAACCTCGTACTTCAGTATCTCTTCGCGCGTGCGGTCTATGGTCGGAAGCTCGGAGTGTGAGTCGATCGTCGCGGCCCCGAGGCCGGGAAAGTGTTTGCCGACGCCGATGACTCCGCCGTGCTGCAGACCCTCGAGGTACGCGCCCGCAAGCCGCACCACTTCGGCGAGATTGCTTCCAAGGTAGCGGCCTTTCAGCCCGTTGTTCGCCCCGTCGTCCGAAGCGATATCCAGCACGGGCGCGAAGTTTACATTGAAGCCTAGAGTGCGAAGCGCTTCGGCGGCGATCTCGCCCATGCGGGCGGCGACCGAGGCGTCGCCTGACGCGCGAAACAGATCAGCGGACGGCATCGGAGTGTAGATCTGTTTGAGACGATCGACGCGCCCGCCTTCCTGGTCGACAGCGATAATCGGAGGAACTTCAATCAGCGAGCGTATCGTCGCGGTGAGTTCCGCCACTTGCTGCGCGCTCTCGATGTTGTGAGTGTTGAGCAGTACGCCGCCGGGCTGAATGGTCTGCAGCAAGCTGCGGGTCATCAGATCAAGCTGCGGTCCGGGTAAACCGATTATTAAGAGTTGTCCAATCCTGTGTTCAAGGTTCATGTTATTTTTTATTTCTTATTTTCTAGTTTTTATTTTTTATTTTTGATCCAGGCAGTCAGTCCCTAATCCAAAATCGCAAATAGAAAATCGCAAATAGAAAATAGAAAATCTGTAATCATCCTCTATTCTCGAAGAGCGCCTTCAAGCTCGTATCATAGGGCTCGCGCGCGACGCCCGCGTCAGTGATTATCGCCGACACGTATCGATGCGGCGTCACGTCAAAAGCCGGGTTCGCCACCTTAACGCCTTCGGGCGCAACCCGCTGACCTCGAAAGTGCGTGACTTCTTCGTCCGCGCGAGACTCGATCGGAATCTGATCGCCGGAGCTCAGCGTCAGATCAACCGTCGACAGCGGCGCCGCGACGTAGAACGGCACGTTGTTCTCGTGTGCCGCAATCGCAACCATGTATGTCCCGATCTTATTGGCTACGTCTCCGTTGGCGGCGACCCGATCGGCCCCGACGATCACGCAATCGACTTCGCCCGACTTCAAGAAGTGCCCGGCCATGCCATCGGTGATCAACGTAACCGGAATGTTTTCCTTCGCAAGCTCCCAGGCCGTGAGCCGCGCGCCTTGAAGGAACGGCCGAGTCTCATCGGCGTAGACTTGCACGTGCTTGCCAGCTTCGACCGCCGCGCGTATCACGCCGAGCGCCGTTCCAAACCCTGCGGTCGCAAGCGCGCCGGCGTTGCAGTGAGTCAGCACCGTCCCGTTGTCGGGAATGAGATCGGCGCCGAAGCTTCCCATTCGGTGGTTGCTTTCGACGTCCTCGCGATGAATGTCCCGGGCCTCGACGACGAGCTGCTTTCTCAATTCGTCGATCGAAGCTCCTTCGCGCCGGCCGTGCTTGAAGGCCCATCGCATCCGTTCGACGGCCCAGAACAGATTCACCGCCGTGGGCCGAGTCACCAGGAGCCGCTCGCATACGCGATGAAAGTCACGCTCGAACTCATCCAGCGAAGCGGCGGCGGAGTTCTTCATGCCCAGGGCGATTCCCATCGCGGCGGCGACGCCGATTGCGGGCGCGCCTCGCACGACCATGTCTTCGATTGCTATTGCTACTTCGTCGTGAGTCTTGAAGATCGGATACAGCTCGTGGGTTGGAAGCCGCCGCTGATCGATCATTACGACGCCTTCGTCGGTCCACTCGATGGTTCTAATCATGGCCGCAAGGATGATAGCGAATGAAGAAGGCAGATGGCAAAAGCGATTACAACGACTACGCGGCTCGCTTGATAGGCTGGGCTTGAGCGATCCCCACACTGCCGTGTGGGGGATTTACCACTTTTCACACAGGCAACGAAACAAAAAGCGGAGCAACTTCAATACAGCCGCTCCGCTTCTTTGCTATAGGCTTTTCTGCTTATCACGTTCCTGCCCTCTTACGGCCGGCGAGAATCGCTTCGCGGCCTGCCAGGTATAGCAGAATCATCAGCACCGCGAACGGAATGAGCGACAGCAGATCGGCGTTGGGCCCGTTGAAGAATGGGTTGTGAGCGCCCGCCCACTTTTCAATACTGCCGTTGAACTCTCCAAAACTTGGCACGCCGGCGATGAACGCTACGACTATGCCCGCAAGCGCTCCGCCGGCGATATAGCCCGAAGCCATCAACACACCGGGGCTCTTGTCGCCTTCGGCGACGAGTTGTTCCTCGGTGAGGTTCTGACCCTTGAACTTCTTGGCGATGTACTTATCGACCAGCCACCGAATCATCCCCCCGATGAAGATCGGACTGGAAGAGGAGAGTGGCAGATAAACGCCGACTGCGAATGCGAGCGAAGGAATGCCGGACATCTCGAGGACGATGGCGATCAGTACGCCAAGCAGCACAAGTCCCCAGGGCAGCTTGTGGTTCAAGATTCCCTTGATGATGTAGGACATCAAAACAGCTTTCGGCGCGTCGAATTTGGTCACGGTCGTGCCGTCGGGTCTCATCTTATGTGTGCCGTTGATCCCCGGATCGGCCAGGTAGACGGCCTCGCCCTGGTCGTTGACAAAGTACTTGCCCGGCGGGCCTCCCGTGTCGTCGGTCTTATGCCACGTGCGATACGTGTTTCCATCTGTCTCGGCTTGCTTCCCATCAAGCTTCTCAGCGGGACCGATTTGCGCGGCATCTGCCGTCAACCCGGCAGGGAAGTTGTGCTGAACTTTGTAGACGGCGTTTCCGGATTGGTCCACCAGATACTCGCCGGGATCGATCGCCGAGACTGCCATAGCGGCGCCGGCTTCGTTCTTGAGCAGTCGATAGCTCCCGGGCGCGGTGGGCTTCGCATCGCCCGAGTAGTCGGGAAGCGAAGAGGCTACAGCATCGTTGACAGCTACCGGTTTCTCTATCGGCTCGAGGGTCGTGTTTGGAACATAGATCGTGTACGAGTTATTGAGCTTCAACAGAATGGGTCCAAGCACCAGAGCTGAGGCCAGTGCTCCAATCAGAATCGCGGTTTGCTGATGCTTAGGAGTTGAGCCGACCAGGAAACCCGTCTTCAAATCCTGGGAAGTCGTTCCTCCATTCGAAGCCGCAATGCAGACAATGCCGCCGATCGAGAGCGCCGTTACGTAATAGGTCGGGCCGGTCCAGCCAACTATCAAAAAGACCAGACAGGTTAATAGCAACGTCGCGACGGTCATCCCCGAGATTGGATTCGATGACGAACCAATTTCTCCAGTCAGTCGCGATGAAACCGTCACGAACAGAAAGCCGAACGCAACGATGAGTAGCGCGCCCAGGATGTTCCACTGCAGATTCAACTGCGGGAAAATCATGATCATCGCCAGTAAGGCGAAGATGCCGCCGACAACGAACTTCATCGAAAGGTCCTGGTCGGTGCGCGGCGCCAGGGCGGCCGCCGCGCGCCCGCCTCGAAAATCGCTGATTCCGCCCTTGAGCCCGTGCCAGATCGTCGGGAGCGAACGGAACAGGCTAATGATCCCGCCGGCCGCGACTGCGCCGGCGCCAATGTAAAGCACATATGCGCTTCGAATCTGACTCGGGCTCATTTCGCTTATCGGCACAGTGCCCGGCGGGAGAGCGGTAGTCATTCCCTCACCAAAGAATTTGATTGCCGGTATCAAGACGAGATATGCGAGCACGCCGCCCGCGCACATTATCGACGCGATGCGTGGCCCAATGATGTACCCGACCCCCAACAGCGCCGGAGAAATCTCCGCGGCGATCGATCCTGCTTTGAATGGCGCGGCGAATATCTTTTCGGGAGTGTCCTTCCAAGCTTTGAAAGCCCCCATCGCGGTTTGGTATACGACGCCCAGCCCCAGCCCCGTGAAGATTGGCAGGGCGCGAACCTCCGCTACGACCCCGTCCTTGGCTGCATGCGAAGCCGCGGCGCGCGACTCTTCGGACGCGCCCGCCTTGAGAACCTCCGCGCACGCAGTTCCCTCCGGGTACTTAAGATAGCCGTGCTGCGCAACTATGAGCGCCCTGCGCAGCGGGATCATCATCAGTATCCCGAGCAGCCCGCCGAGAATCGCAACGAGCATCACCCGGGTGATCTCGAGATCGAAACCAAGGATCATGATTGCGGGCATCGTCACTCCGACGCCAAACGCGATTGATTCCCCGGCTGACCCCGCCGTCTGAACAATGTTGTTCTCCAATATCGTCGCTTCGTTTCGCAGCCTGAGTTTCGAGAATAGCCGAAACAGCGTGATTGAAATGACAGCGACCGGAATCGAAGCGCTCACGGTCAAGCCGACTTTGAGGACCAGGTAGAGCGAGGAAGCGCCGAATACCATTCCGAGCACGGTGCCGACGATGACCGGAAAGACCGTAAGCTCGCGCAATTGCACCCCGGCAGGAATGTACGGCCGGAATGCCGCTAGAAAAGGGTTGTCGGATTCCGCCGTGGTTGGAACCACAGCGCCGTTGACCGTTTCGCTCGACATCAGAAGTGACCTCCGAGAAGTTTGTCATAACGGCGAACTGCGCGTCCGGCCGTGTCCTTCGACTTCG
>JBGQGO010000251.1:0-7898 GCA_041497455.1 Blastocatellia bacterium
ATTATCCTACGCGCTTTGCCTGATCGCCCCAGTACTTGTCGCGCAGGACGTTCTTTTGAATCTTGCCGGTCGCCGTGCGCGGGAGAGCTTCGATGAACTGAATGCGGCGCGGGCACTTGAAGTGAGCCAGGTGCGCGCGGCAGAACTCGATCAACTCCTCCTCGCTCGCCTCGGCGCCAGGCTTCAGCACAACGAGCGCGCACACAGTCTCGCCCCAGCGTTCGTCGGGCGCTGCGATCACCGCCGCATCGAGCACTGCCGGGTGCCTGTAGAGAAATCCTTCCACTTCGATCGATGAGATGTTCTCACCGCCCGAGATGATCAAGTCCTTCTTGCGATCGACGACCTCGATGTACCCTTCGCTATCGAGTAACGCCATATCGCCGGTGTGAAACCATCCATCGACGATTACTGCGCCGGTCGCTTCCGGTTGGCGCCAGTAGCCTTTCATCACCACGTTCGCGCGAGTGATCACCTCGCCGACTTCACCGCTGTCGGGTTTCACATCGCGGCCTTCGTCATCCACGACGCGTATGTCAACACCGATCATCGGGTAGCCGGTCTTTGCCTGGACGCGCAGCTTCTGGTCCTCGGGCCAGTGGTCCATGTAAGGCTTGATCTTTGAGACCGTCATGAAAGGCGCGGTTTCGGTGAGCCCGTAGATTTGGATCACTCGCCAACCGAACTTCTCCTGCGCGCCTTGAATCGTTGCAAGCGGCGGAGCTGAGCCGGCCGTCCCTATTCGCACGCCGCGGGGTAAGCTTTCGAGCGCTTCAGCATCCAGCGAATGATTCAAAGCCATGTTGATCATCGTCGGCGGCATGCACGCGAACGTGACTCGCTCTCCGGAGACTAGCTCGAAAAACGCGGCGGGCTCGAACTTCTTGATGATCACGTGAGTCCCGCCCATCCCGGTCACGGCATAGCCGACGCCCCAACCGTTGCAGTGAAACTGCGCGAGCGTATGCAGGTAGATATCGCGTTCGTGAATCCCGAACTCGCAGATCGAGTTCATCGCGTTGATGTACAGGTTGCGGTGGGTGAGCATAACGCCCTTCGGACGGCCAGTGGTGCCCGATGTATAAAGCAGCGCGGAAGTGTCGTTCTCATCGATCTCGACGGGCGTGGGCTCTTCACTCGAGGCTGCGGCAATGAGCGATTCGTAATCGAGCCAGCCTTCTTCGCTTGCCTTCGAGCCGTCGCTCGCCAGGATGAAGTGTTCGACTGTCTGAAGCTTGCCGCGAATCGAATCGATCAGGTGCGTGAGCCCCTCTTCCACTATGAGCACTTTCGCGCCGCCGTGATTGAGTATGTAGTCAAAGTCATCGGGCACGAGGCGAAAGTTCAGCGGCATCAGGATCGACCCGAGCAGCGGGGTGCCGAAGAAGGCCTCAAGCATGCGATGGCAATTCTGTGAGAGCATCGCCACGCGGTCGCCCTTCTGAATGCCTAAGCCGCGCATCGCGTTTGCCCACTGATTGACTCTCTGACCAAACTGGCGATAAGTGAGCCGGGTGTCGCCACAGACTACTGCTTCTTTGTTCGAGTGCGCGACCAGCGCGCGTTTAAGAAAGTCGTATTCATTGAGCGGAACGATCACGACGAAGCCTCCCGAGTGAAGTCCATTGAAACAGGTGCGGCTCAGCATAGCATAGAGGCGAAGTTCGGGTGTAGAGCACCGATTGCGGTTTTGTATGGGGAACCCGTCGGGACAAATCGGCTCGATCAGATAGGTGATCAGAATCCGTGCGCCGATTGATAATTAGACGGACCTTGGGGCATGATTCGGCTCGTGAAATCAGACTTCCGATTCCATCACGACATCCGGGTCCGCTTCGCCGACACCGATCTGCAAGCCATCGTCTTCAACGCCAACTATCTCACCTACTACGACGTGGCGTGGACCGAGTACTTTCGAGCCGTTGGCTTCGAATGGAAGGACCTGCTCGCTCTAGGCGTGGACACGGTGCTGGCTCGCACGACGATGGAGTTCAAGTCCCCGGCGAAGTTCGACGAGATCCTCGAAGTTCATACCCGCGTCTCGAAGATTGGCACTACCAGCCTGACATTTGAATTCGCAATATACCCCCAGGGCGAAGACCGGCTGATCGGTTCGGCGAACTCGCTCTACGTGTGCGTTGACCCGAAGACCTTGAAGTCAACGCCGGTGCCCGATCGTCTCCGCCAGCGCATCGGGGAGTTCGAAGGAAAGAGCTCGAGCGACGGCTGACAATCGTCACGCTGCCGCTTTCCTTCTAGTGACGTGTAGCAGACATTCTCGCCAGCGAAGATGTCTGATCCGTGCGAATCAGTCTGATCAGTGTCATCCGTGGCCTATGTGGTACCAGCAAAGCGACAATAGACCACGGATGAAACGGATTCGACGGATTTGCACGGATCAAAGAACGTGCATTCTGAATTCCGCAACCGCCGCAAAGGCGCTATGCTTGTTTCCAACAGAACTTGGACGCTTTCCATATCGACGCAAACGAGGAGAAGACACTTGAATCCGATTCAAAGAAAGGTCGTAAACATCATCGATCCTCACCCCGTCGTTGAAGGCGCGGGAGTGAGGCTCAAGAGAAGTATTGGCACTCGAACACTGGACTACCTTGATCCGTTTCTGTTGCTGGATCACTTCGCTTCCAACGATCCGGCTGATTACGAAGCTGGTTTTCCGCTGCATCCTCATCGGGGGATCGAGACGGTCACCTACATGCTGCGAGGCGGCGTCGACCATCGCGACAGCATAGGCAATTCAGGAAGCATCGGACCGGGCGACGTTCAGTGGATGACCGCCGGAGGCGGCATCATGCACGAGGAGATGCCTCAGGTCCGGCCTGAAGGCATCGACGGATTCCAACTGTGGGTCAATCTCCCTGCCAGGCTAAAGATGACTCGGCCGCGATACCAGGGCGTTCTGGCCGGTGAGATTCCCGAAGTTGAGGTTGAAGGCGGAACCAGGATTCGCGTGATTACGGGAACCGTCAACGGCGTGAATGGTCCGGTTAGCGGGATCGCAGCCGACCCTGTTTATCTCGACGTGTCCGTTCCGGCTCACGCGTCTTTCACGCGTCAGATCGATCGAGGCCACTCCGCCTTCGCTTATGTGTTTGAAGGCGAGGCTGCGTTTGACGATCAAAAGGTCACACACACCAGGCTCGTCGTCTTGAGTGACGGCGACTACGTCAAGGTTGTCACTGCTGATAGTCCTGTTCGCTTCTTGCTTGTGTCCGGCAAGCCGTTGAACGAGCCGATCGCGCGATACGGCCCGTTCGTGATGAATACTAGAGAAGAGATCGAACAGGCGCTCCGGGACCTTCGCCAAGGCACCTTCGTTTGGTCGGAACCCGAGTAAACCACCTGGGATCAAACCTCCGGTTTGACCGCGAGCCTTGGATCGACGTAAGGCGGACGAGGAGTTGAAATGAGTGAATGCACACATCTCGATCAGGTCGAAGTGAACGTAACGCCTAGCGCGGATGGTTGTGAGGACTGCTTGAAGATAGGAGATATCTGGGTGCATTTGCGTCTCTGCACCAGGTGCGGTCACGTAGGGTGTTGTGACTCCTCCAAGAACCAACATGCCAGTCGCCATTTCCAAGTGACCAATCACCCGATCATTAAATCGTTCCAGCCCGGAGAAAAATGGGGCTGGTGCTACGTTGACCAGGTTTTTCTCGATTCACTGTGACCATTTTCACAGAGATGAAGAGTTCGTAGTTCGGCCTTCAGGCGGAAGTTGGTAGCGATTGGCGCGGGAGGCTAACATACCAACTTCCGCCTGAAGGCCGAACTACGAACTCTTTCGGGGGAGGTAATCATGTCGAACTCAAATACGAACGCCGCGCCCTCGAGCGCCGGCGCCTGGCCCAGTCTTCCAGTTAAAGAATGGCAAGACACCTATGCCACGCTGCACATGTGGACGCAAATCGTCGGCAAGATTCGGCTCACCCAAACTCCGTTGGAGAACCATTGGTGGAATGCTGTCCTGTACGTTACCTCGCGAGGCCTGACGACCTCCCCTATTCCTTACGGCATTCGAACGTTCGAGATAGACTTCGACTTCATCGACCATCGACTGCTCGTTCGCACCAGCGACGGCGTAATCAAGTCACTGGCTTTGGAGCCGCGCTCGGTCGCTGACTTCTACCGCGAGTTGATGGATACGTTGGGGTCGCTTGGAATAGAAGTTCACATTCACGCCAAACCAGATGAAGTCGCGGAACCGATTCCTTTTGCCGAGGATCACAAGCACGCGTCTTACGATGCCGAGTACGCTAATCGGTTTTGGCGCATCCTGGTTCAAGCAGACAGGCTATTCAAGCAGTTCAGATCGCGCTTTATTGGAAAATGCAGCCCGGTGCACTTTTTCTGGGGAAGCTTTGATCTTGCAGTCACGCGGTTCTCGGGACGCCGGGCGCCGGAACGCCCCGGAGCGGACGCCATAACCCGTGAGGCCTATTCGCACGAAGTGATCAGTCATGGTTTCTGGCCGGGAGGCGGCGCGGTTGAATCGCCGGTCTTCTATTCTTACACTGCGCCCGCACCGGCAGGTCTGGACAAGGAGCCGATTCAGCCAGGCTTCTATAGCACGGAAATGTCGGAGTTCGTCTTGCCCTATGATGATGTCCGCCAGTCCGCGTCACCGGATGAGTCATTGCTCGAGTTCATGCAGAGCACCTATGAAGCCGGGGCGCGGCTCGCAAACTGGGACCGCGCTGTATTGGAGCGCGACAAATGAAGAGTCGGCTTCAGCCAAACAGCGCTTGCCTCAAGGCCGGTACAAGCCCCATGAACGGGGTAAGCCGGGCCAGAATCGTAATTATTGACAAAGCATATTGTGCAGATTAGACTGGCCGCGTATTTGAAGTTGTTTTGAAGTCACCGATAAAGGCACACCAGGAGTGATCCTGGGTCGCAAAGCCAAGGCCTTTGAGATTTTTGATTTTTTATTTGAGATTTTTTATTTGCTATTTTGGGTTGAGCGCGCGATGTGCCTCAATCCAAAATCAAAAATAGAAAATAGAAAATAGAAAATTCAAAGGATGTCTGGCTGCCGAAGTGAGGTTGAAGAGTTCCCCTCCAGATTTTCAACTCCGCTTCATCTCGGTCCCCTTTTTGGTACTCGACATCACCGCCGGTGTCTTCGCACCCGACCATCGGGTATCGGCGCTTCGAGTTGTAGAAGAGCGGAGGGTGAATGAAATTAACTGCCAGCCTGATGATCCTCGGTTTCCTGGTACTGATCGTTAGCGACGCGCGAGCCCAGGAAGCAAGCATTTCTTTGAATATCGAAGGCGCCAGCGCGCAGCTTCAGCGAACGCCTGCGCTGGTTATTCACGAGGTCGTTGCACCTCCCGCCATAGTCAAGAACGCTCCGGCAGCCGCGCTCAAGACACAGGGCGCGCCAACGAAAAACGCGGCGTCCAAAACATACGCCGCTGGCGCGCCCTCCGTGGCTCCAGCCTCACAGCCGATAGTCTTCCCCACCACCTCGACCTCCATCGCTGGCGAGACGGGGACGACCGGCAACACCAAGTACGACGAACTAATCGCGCTATCCGCAGCGCGTAACGGTGTGGATCCTAATCTGATTGTCGCAGTGATGCGTCAGGAGTCGGGCTTCAATCCGCGTGCGCTCTCTTACAAGGGAGCTTCCGGGCTGATGCAACTGATTCCGGCAACAGCTCGCCGCTTCGGCGTGACAAACATTTTCGACGCAACTCAAAATATCGAAGGCGGCACAAGGTATCTGCGCTTTTTGCTGGACTCGTTCAACGGTGACGTTAAGCTGGTGCTGGCGGGCTACAACGCGGGTGAGAATGCCGTAGTCAATTCAGGCTACCGTGTTCCTCGATATCGGGAGACGCAAAACTACGTGCGCAACATCTCAGCTCGCTACGATGCGAGCAAGAACCGGGTAGCGAGCGCGAAGCGAGATTCTGCTCCGGTGGCGCCCAGCGTGGAGACCTTTTCAAAAGGGCGTCTTTCAAACAACTACTAAGCATATCGAATGATCTCGTTCATAGTTCCAGCTTACAACGAAGAGGCGCTGATCGGCCGAACGCTCGAGGCGTTGAACCGGGCGGCACAGAGCATCGGCGAGCCTTACGAAATCGTTGTCGCGGATGACGCCTCGTCAGACCGTACAGCGGCGATCGCAGCGACTCACGGCGCACGCGTGGTCAGAGTCAATCTTCGCCAGATCGCGGCAACTCGCAATGCCGGCGCGCGCGAGGCAACCGGCGACAAGCTGATCTTCGTCGACGCCGACACAGTAGTAACCAACGAAGTCGTTCGGGCTGCGATCGAGGCGATGCACCAGGGCGCGGCCGGAGGCGGATGCGCGGTAAGCTTCGATGGACAGCTTCCGCGTTACGCCGAGCTGGCTTTTCCGATGATGGTAAGACTCTTCCGAGCGACAGGGTTTGCGTGCGGGTGCTTTCTCTTCTGCACGCGCCGGGCCTTCGATGCGGCGGGTGGATTCGATGAGACGCTCTTCGCGTCTGAGGAGATCACGATGAGCCGGGCATTGAAGCGCCGGGGCCGGTTTGTTGTTCTTCGTGAATCGGTGACGTCCTCGGGGAGAAAACTGAGGATGTATTCCGGCAGAGAAGTGCTGCGGGTTTTTGGCGGCATCTTGCTCGCCGGACCGAAGGCGCTCAGAAAACGCGATGGCCTGGAAGTATGGTACGGCGGCCGCCGCGAGGACCCCGAGCTCGCCGGTGATTAGCCGTCTACCCCAAAATGGTAACTGACTGCGACCTCTCGTTTGTTGTATACTGCACCCGATGCCGCCACAGAATGGCAGCAGTCCCCTAAGAGTTCCTTATAACGGTCCGATATGCACTGGCAGGGACGCTACAAGTTAATAGTCAGCGGGGTTGTCTTCGCGCTGGTCTTCTGCCTGACGGTCCGTCCGGTCCTGAACGCCGCCGACCCGGAGTCCTCCGCGTCACGGAATCCAGGCTCGGTTGCCGACAAGCTCTTTCGACACGCTAACGATCTTGGGCGCGCGCTGCATGAACGGCCTCTCGAAGAGCGGGCCGCCTCCGACTACCGCCGGGCGCTGGATGCTTACGGGCAGGTCATTCGGCTCAACACCGACAATTATTTCTCGGCAGAGTCGCTGACTCGAAAGGCCGAGCTTCTTCGCGAGATGGCTGACGCGGCCGGCGATTCGGCGCTCTATCAACAAGCGATCGAAGCCTACCGCAGCGTCGTGGCCGAGCATACACACAGCGCATTCGTTGGCGAAGCGCTCACAGGCATCGCTCAAATTTACGAAGAGAACTTGCAGGATCTGGACGGCGCGGCGGCGGCGTACAGAGAGCTGATCTCATACTTTCCTTCCTCGGTGTTAGCTCGAGAGGCGCGCGCAGTGCTGGCGCGGTTTGAGGCGGAGCTCAAGCATCGGCCTGTTGATGTGATGATCGCCTCCGGGAGCGTAGATCGGCCAACCAGGACGTCAACCCTGACAAACGTTCGCAACTTCAGCGGCCCCGACTATGCTCGCGTAGTGGTGGACCTCTCGGACCAGACTCGCTACGCCGAACGCCGTGTGGGCAACCGGCTGAGCATTCAACTCGACGGCGTAGCGGTTTCATCATCGCTGTTCGGCCGGCGCTTCATTGTTGGCGATGGGAGTCTGCTCAAGCGGATCGTTGTTTCCGATGGCGCAGCGGCCGCGCAAGGAACGGCGCAGATCGACATAGAAGTCGGCTCTCTTTCCGCTTACTCGACATTCAGGCTCTCGGAGCCTGAGCGCATCGTGATCGATCTCCATGCCGCCGGGTCCATCGCTAAGACAACGGCTCGCGAGAGTTCACCCAGTTCAACCACTCGGCCCGAAGCGTCTGTGAGATCGGCCACCGCAAAGGCCGAGCCCCGCGACA
>JBGQGO010000252.1:0-7894 GCA_041497455.1 Blastocatellia bacterium
CGGCCGGTGAACATCCCCAAGGGCACGAAGTTGATCGTGACCGCTCACTTCGACAACTCGACGAAGAACAAGTACAACCCGGACCCGACGAAGGATGTCCGATGGGGCGATCCGACTTACGATGAAATGATGATCGGTTGGATGGACATCACCATCGATAATCCGATGAAGGCTCCGAAGCCTGACGCGGCGAAGGCCGGCGCGAAGTAAACCTGAATCTAGCATCGCGAACTCGGATGCGCCGGTCACGCCAAGAAGCTTTGCCGTGGCCGGCGCGTCGTGTATAAACCTTAGTATGAAGAAAGCGCTTTCACTCTTGTTCGCCGGGACCTTCTTAACAGCTTTCTGTTTTTTTCTTTCACCCACCATTAGCGCGAGCGATTCGAACAAGGCTGTGACCTTCACGAAAGACGTCGCGCCAATCTTCTATAAGCACTGCGCGGACTGCCACCGGCCGAACGATATGGCGCCGATGTCGCTGCTGACCTACAAGGACGCGAGGGGGTGGGCTCGCTCGATCAAAGAGAGAGTCATTACTCGCCAAATGCCGCCCTGGCACGCCGATCCGCACTACGGCCAGTTCTCGAACCATCGCACGCTTACCCAGAAGGACATCGATACGATCGTCGCCTGGGTCGATCAGGGAGCGAAGGAAGGCAGCGCGAAAGACCTTCCCGCCGCACCGGTTTTCCCTGAAGGTTGGAAGATCGGAAAGCCCGATGTAGTTCTCTCGATGCAAGAGGATTACACGCTCGAGGCCAGCGGTTCCGACGAGTACATCAACTTCACGATGCCGACCAGCTTCAAAGAGGATGTGTGGATTCAGGCCGCTGAGATCCATCCCGGCAACAGGAAGGTCGTGCATCACGTCATCGCATTCATACAGACTCCGCAGATGCTGGCTCAATGGAAGAGCACCGGGGGTCGTCCGAGCACCCAATCCATTTTCTATCAGGATGGAACGTTGGTTCGCGCGAAGCTGGATGCGCCGGCCTACGATGACGGCTGCAGCGCGCCCAACGGCGGTTTCGCTCGCGGAAGCGGCCAGGAGGGTCTTGGGTTCCCCTTGTGCTTCTACACTCCCGGCAAGGATATGGATGTGTTTCCCCCAGGGACAGCAAAGTCGATTCCCGCCGGCTCGAACATCGTCCTTCAGGTTCACTACTCGAAGACGACGGGAAAGGTTGAGAAAGACCGGACTAGCGTGGGGCTATTTTTCGCCAAGGGTCCGCCCGAGAAAGTGCTCACGTCGTTCGGCGTCATCAATCACTACTTCAAGATTCCTCCGGGCGCCGATAACCACGAAGTCAAAGCTTGCTATACCTTCAGCCGCGACGTGGAACTTCTGACCTTGCTCCCGCATATGCACGTGCGTGGCAAGGACATGAAATACGAAGCGATCTATCCGGACGGCAGGCGCGAGACGGTGCTCTTCGTTCCCAATTACAACTTCAACTGGCAGACGCTATACAAGCTCGAGAAACCGCTTGTGCTCCCAAAAGGGACGAAGATGCTGGTCACCGCTCACTACGACAACTCTGAGAAGAACAAATACAATCCTGATCCCACGAAGACTGTGCGATTTGGAGACCCGACCTATGACGAGATGATGGTTGGGTACTTCGACTACGTCTCGGCGGCGCGAGCTCGCAAGGTCGCGAAGATCGACCTTAAGACATATGACGCATACGCGGGCGAATACGCGATCGGGCCGCAGCTTTTCACCATCACCAGGGAGGGCGACAAGCTGATGTTCTCAGTGCCGGGACAGGGTAAGGTGGAAGCATTCCCTGAATCCGACACGAAGTTCTTTTTCACGGTCATCGACGCGCAAGTTACCTTCGTGAAGAATGAGCGGGGCGAAGTAACCGAGCTTCTCTTTGAGGTCAATGGCATGAAGCTGCGCGCGAAGAGAGTTAACAAGACTGCTTCTAGCGGCGCAGATAAATAGGCTTTGCGCTTGTCATCGGGCAGAACAAGTGACAGCGGTCTGATTCTTTTGATTGGGACTTTCAGCTAGAATTGAAGGGCCGATTCAACCCGTCCGGTTGGGTCGGCCCGATTGATATGAAGACAACGTGCGACACGGCGGCGGGGCGACGGGGCGAGGGGGCGACGCGTTTAGGCGGATCATCCCTCTTCGCGTTTTGGCGTCTTGGCGTCTTGGCGTTCATTATCACTGCCTTCTGTGTTGTGCCTTTCGCGTTGCGTCCCGCGTCGGCGCACGAGCCGATCACAACCAAAGTCAGGTTCAACAAGGAAATGATCCGCGTCCTGCAACGCAGTTGTTTGGGTTGTCATCACCCCGGCGGGATCGCGATGTCGCTTGCGACATACGACGAAGCGCGCCCGTGGGCGAAGGCGATCAAAGAAGAACTGCTCGAGAAGCGAATGCCGCCGTGGCACGCGGTTAAGGGCTACGGCGAATTCCGAAACGCGCCTTCGCTGACGCAACGCGACGTTGACTTGATAGTCAATTGGGTAGAAGGCGGCGCGCCAAAAGGCGACGAGAAAGACTTGCCCGCAGCGCCGCTGTTCTCGAATGACTGGCAGTCAGGCAAACCCGATCTGACTCTCAAACCGGAAAGCGAATCGAAGATCGCGGCCGGTGCCGATGAGTACCGCACCTTCGTGCTGGCGACGAATTTGAAAGAGGATCGATGGCTGACAGCGATTGATCTAAAACCCGGGAATGGGTCTGTCGTCCACTGCGCAAAGTTCTATTCCTTGAAAGGCGTTGCCGATGCGCCGGCCGCGTCGATGATGCAAGTCAGGAACGAGGGATCTGCGTCGTCCGCGGATTTGCGTTCTGCCCCGGTACTGGCGACGTGGAAGCCAGGTCAGAAGGGGATTCTGCTTGACGATGGCGTTGCTCAGTTGCTTCCAGCCGACTCCCGCATTGCGGTTAAGATTCACTATCGCGGGGCAGGTGAGGCGAGCAATGACGTGAGCACGGTCGGTCTCTACTTCGCAAAGAGCCCGCCGCGTAAGCAGCTTCAGGAGATCGCTATCACGAACGCCGATGCGATGATCCCAGTCGCTGCGGAGCCTTATCCACTCAAGGCTTCTTTCACTACGCAGAGCGATACCGAAGCGATCGCGATTCGCCCTCGCGTCCATCCGCTATGCGTATCGCTTCAGGCGACCGCGTACCGCCCGGATGGCTCCGAGGAGGTGTTGATATGGACTCGCCGATATCAGTTTGATTGGGAGGCAACCTATTACTTTCGGCAGCCGGTTGCCTTGCCAAAGGGCACGCGCGTCGAAGTGATTGCCTACTTCGACAACTCTGAAGACAATCAGAGGAACCCAAACGATCCTCCGAAATCGGTACGCTGGTCCGAGCTGACGCCCGACCCGCTGTGTGCGCTTCTAGTCGTAAGCGGCGGCGCCTCTGCTAGTCCAGCAACCACCCGCTGAATTTCACTTCCTTTGAAGGCGCTTTAGCCGCTTTCGTATTGCGGATGCGCCCTACCCCAATATCAAGGCCGGGCGACTGCGTGAACACCTCCCAAGGCCTGAAATCCCCCCAACGGCAGTGGGGGATTGTTCAAGTCCTGGCTACAGACGAAGGCCGAGCGCTGCTTCCCCGAATACCACCCACGGCAGTGGGTGGATTGTTCAAGTGCAGCCTACATAGGGGCGCACCCGAGGTTCCCGTTTTGCCTCTCTCCCCTCGCGGCGCGAGGGGAGAGAGATAACCAAAACCGAAGGGTCGGGCCGCCTCGGTTGTAGGCCGCACCTGAACAATCCCCCAACTGCCGTTGGGGGGATTCACTGAGTCTCTCCCGGTTGGGGGTTTCAGCCAACTTGCTCGGCCTGAGCAACGTTCCACATTTAGATGTGACCGCTGTCACGAGAGCGCGTGACGACTGTCACGGCGAGCCCTGGCAAGAGAGCCATATAGTTGCTCTCGTGAGGCCGGCGGCGGAGGCTCTCACGGAGCACCAACAACCCGCCCGATTTTACTTCCCAACGGAGAATGACGGCTATGCCGGAGAGAATCAAAGCCATAGATTTCATGTATTACGTCGCGACTCGCGAGTTCATGGAGCAGTGGGACCGCGCCAAAGAGGGCGAGCTGATCTGCCGAATGGAGCGCGCGATCGGCGGACTGCCGCGCTTCGAGTCCATCGAAGCGATGCTGGGCAAGATGGATGAGGCCGGCGTCGAAAAGGTCTTTATCACTCAGACGAAAATGTGGTCCTACTGGCGCAAGTGGATGTACATGGACACCAAACTCGAAGACGTTTTGCAGTACACTGAGAAGTACCCGAAGCGCTTCGTAGGACTCGCGGGCTACAACCCGTTCCGCATCCGCGAGAGCCTGCGCGAGATCGAGCTAGCGGTGACGAAACACGACTTCAAAGGCGTGTACGTTCACATCTACGGCTTCGACATTCCGCTCAGTGACGCGAAGATGTACCCGCTCTACGCGAAGTGCGTCGAGCTCGATGTCCCCGTCTCGATGCAAGTTGGTCACGTACTGGAAGCGATGCCCAGCGAGGGAGCGCGCCCGATGTTTCTCGACCGGATCGCCTGCGACTTCCCCGAGTTGAAGATGATCGGCGCGCACACCGGATGGCCGTGGGTCGATGAGCTGATCTCCGTTTGCTACAAGTGGGAGAACATCTGGTTCGGCGTCGACGCGTGGGGGCCGAAGTATCTTTCACCGCAGATCATTCAATTCATCAGCAGCCGGCTGGGCCGGGACCGGTGCATCTGGGGAACGAACGGCCTGCCGTGGAAAGAGAACCTGCAGCAACTCGATGAACTAGGTTTGAAAGAAGACGTCAAGCGAAAGCTGATCCGCGATAACGCGGTCGAGTTGTTCAAGCTATGAGTTGCCGCGATGAACCTGAGTAGCGCCCAAACGCCCGAGATGGAGATCCCGTGTGCGGTCAGGCACGCCGTCGCATGGGTTGCGCTCTGTTTGGCTCTCGCGGTGCACGTCGCCGACGAAGCGCTCACCGGCTTTCTGTCGGTGTACAACCCGGCGGTCATCTCGATCCGCGAACGGCTTCCGTGGTTGCCGCTGCCGACTTTTACGTTCGAGGTCTGGCTAGGCGGTCTGATCGTCGCCGTGATCGTCTTAACGAGTCTGACCGCGTTTGTGCTTCGCGGCGCGCGGTTGATGACGCCGCTTTCATACGCGTTCGGAGCGTTGATGCTTGGAAACGGGCTGCTTCATATCGCCGGCTCGCTTCAACTGGGACGCCCGATGCCCGGCGTGTATTCGGCTCCGCTTTTGCTGGGGGCGTCCGCTTACCTGCTGTTCACCGTCAACCGGGTTCGGAGTCGCCGGTGAAAAGTTCGTAGTACGGCCTTTAGGCGGAAGTTTGTAGCACAATGGCCGGACCGTGACCAGGTACAAACTTCCGCCTAAAGGCCGTACTACGAACTCTTCTTAAGGAGTAAGGAACGATGAAGGGTATGGATTTCACAGGAAGATCAGTGATCGTAACAGGCGGCGCGCGGGGAATTGGCCGCGCCGCCGTGAGCGCATTCGCCGAAGCCGGCGCTGATGTGGCGATCGGCGACTTTCGTTTGGATGAAGCAAAGGCGACCGCGCTCGAGATCAGCGAATCGACGGGCCGGCGAGTCGTCGCCGTTCGCGCTGACGTCACCAGCCTCGAAGACGTTCACGCGCTTCGCGACGAGACGCTGCGCCTGTTTGGAAAGATCGACGTGCTGGTGAACAGCGCCGGCTGGGATCGGCTTTTGCCGTTCGTGAAGACAACACCCGACATGTGGGATCGAGTCATCGCGATTAACTTCAAGGGCGTCGTTCACACTTGTCACGCGATCCTGCCGCACATGTCGGAAAGGAAGCAGGGAGCGATTGTGAACATGAGCTCCGATACGGCGCGTGTCGGCTCGTTCGGCGAAGCGATCTACGCTGCCTCGAAAGCGGCTGTCATAGCCTTTTCCAAGACACTGGCCCGCGAGCACGCACGCGACAAGATCAGGGTGAACGCGGTGTGTCCCGGGCTGGTCGATACGCCGCTGATTGAAGAGATGAAGCAGGACGAGTTCACGCACAAGATTTTGGATTCGATCGTGAACTATATTCCGTTCAAGCGGCTGGGCCGTCCCGAGGAAGTCGCTTCGATGGTGGTGTTCCTTGCGTCGGACGCCGCGAGCTACATCACCGGACAGGTCTTCAGCGTGAACGGAGGGTTGAACATGGTTGGGTGATCAATGTACCCCAAGAGGCTGCGGAAGTTCTTGATGGACGAAGATGAGGAGCAAGAAAGCCATACGTCGGTTGAGCCGCCCTCATCTCAGAGAAAAAAGACTCGATGAAGGCTCCTGTATTTCACGAATGGCGAGACAAACCGCTCGACGAAGTGCTCTACGAGTGCCGCGAGATGCTCGAGGACACGACCTTCCCGACCGTGCGGCGATGGCGCGAAGCGGGCGGCAAAGTCATCGGCCACTTTCAAGTCTACTTTCCCGAAGAGATCGTACACGCTGCTGGGCTGCTGCCGGTCAAGATTCGCGGCGCTCAGGTCGAGGCGATGCAAGCCGACTCACGCTTCGGTTCGTACCTCTGTTCGATTCTGAAGACCTCGCTCGAGCTTGCGTTGAGCGGGCGACTGCAGTTGGAGATGTTCGTGACTCATCCGATTTGCGATGCGGCGCGCAACCTCGCGGCGGTGTGGGGGAGGAACTTCAGCTACCCGTGCCAGATTCTGTACCTGCCGCAGAACGCGAACTCGTCTCACGCTGCCACCTATCTGCGCGGCGAATACGATCGGTTGAAGCGCGCGGTCGAAGCGATCAGCGCAGTTCCGGTCAGCGGTGATCCGCTGCGACAATCTGAATTTCGGCTGCTTCTCGCCGCTGGTTTTGTCAGCGGCGCGCCGGTCACCGATGACGCGCTGCGCAACTCGATTGCGATTTACAACCAGAACCGTGCGCTGCTGCGTGAGCTGTACGCGATCAAGCGGGAGACGCCGTGGCTGATCTCGGCTGACGAAGCTTACGCGCTGGTTGCGATCGGCGGCGTGATTCCTCGCGAAGAGCACAACGACTTGCTGCGAGTTGTGCTACCGATGATCGGCGAGCGACAGATTCGGCCGAAGGACAAAATTCGCGTGGTTTTCGAAGGCGGCTTTTGTGAACAGCCCCCGCTTGATCTGATTCGGGCGCTGGCCCGCTCGTGCTACGTGGTGGATGACGACTTGCTGATCGGTATGCGATGGATCGTCGACGACGTGCCGCTTGAAGGCGACCCGTTGATGAATCTGGCTGAGGCCTATCTGGAGAAGTCTTCATACAGCCCGGTTCAGCACGACTTGCGCAAGCCGAAGGAGAAGATGCTGCTCGAGCGCATAAGGTCTTCAAGAGCGGACGCGGCGATTATCACAGCGGCGAAGATGTGCGAGCCGGGATTGGAAGAGCAGGTCGCGTACACGCGCGCGCTGGACGAAGCAGGCATTCCGTATTTCGTCGGCGAGTTCGAAGAGAACATGACCAGTTTCGATAATATGGAGATTCAGTTAGAGACGTTCGTCGAGAATATTTTGTTTAGTTGAGGCGGGGACAGTGGCGTGTGAAATACCACCCACGGCAGTGGGTGGATTGTTCAGGTCCGACCTACATAAGCGGGGCTGTTCGACTCTCCCCTGTTCATCTCGTGCGCTGGCCTCGCGGCCGCGAGGCCAGCGCACGAGATGAACAGGGAATCCGGGTGTGGCAGCGGCCCTTGTAGGCTGGGCTTGAACGATCCCCCAACTGCCGTTGGGGGGATTCTGGAGAGAGATAGGCGATGAGTGAGACTGAGTCAACATCTGAAATCGTCGGGCGCGCAAACAACGACGGCGCAACCTTGTTTCGCGAGTGGTTCGAAGGCCTTACCGCGATTGCCGAGCGCGGTGAACAGGCTGCC
>JBGQGO010000253.1:0-7866 GCA_041497455.1 Blastocatellia bacterium
CGGCAAAGACGAACGCCGTCGATGATGCTCGCGTGATTGAGCTGGTCGCTGTAGATAACGTCCTGGTAGTCGGTCTGCCCGAAATCATTCGCCAGCAGCGCGGTGAAAAAAGCTTCGTTGGCCGCGAAGCATGAGGAGTGAAGGATCGCGGCTTCGCAACCAACGAACGTTGCGATTCGCTGTTCAAGCTCGAGGTGAATCGGCTCGGTGCCGCACAGGAATCTGACCGACGCCATCCCGTAGCCCCACTCATCGAGCCCGCGATGCGCCGCAGCCTTGATGCGCGGGTGATTGGAAAGCCCCAGATAGTTGTTCGAGGCGAGCATCACTACCTGGTGGCCGCCGACCATCACTTCGCCGCCCTGCTCGCTTTCGAGCGGCACTTCGTATTTGAAAGTCTTTGCTTCTTTGATGCTCTCAAGCTCGCGATTCAGCGTTGAGTAAAGTTCGCTCGGGTTCATTCAGCACACCCCTCTGCTTTCGTCTCTACGATCTAGTTAATAGAACAGGAGCCCGGTCCGCGCGGGTCTCCACAGCTACCACAAGGCCCGGGCGCCGGTCTCTGTTCGAATGCGCGCTGGCCGCTGCCGAGGTTAAAAACCGACAGTTGTTTGTCCAACGTTGTGCTCTTGCAAGAAGGGCATTCGAGGACCGTAGAAGCCTGGACGAATTTCTCAAAACCGTGATCACACTCTTTGCACACGTACTTGAATATTGGCATGTTTCCTCCGGTTCAAATCCCCGATTAGGGTTTGGCCCAAACTGTCTTCGCAGGTCGCTAGGGCGCAAGCAAAAGCTTCACCGCTTCGTGATTGCGCACCAACTCAAAGCCTCGCTCGAAGTCCGCGAGCGGAACCACCTCCTGAGCGATGATCTTCTCCAGCCGCGCCTTCAAGCCGGACTTCTCCGCGGCCAGCAGATCAAGCATAGCGTACCAGGTCTCGAATAGCCGCCGCCCGAAAATGCCTCGAATCGTCACGCCTTTCCACACGGCGTACTTTCCGAAATCATAAGAGCGCAGCGGCCGCGACGGGATGCCGAGCAACAATATCTGCCCGCCGTTCTTCACTATCGTGCCCGCATCGTTGTAAGCCGCTTCGGCGCCAGACATCTCGAGCACCACGTCGACACCGCCACCGTGTTCGTCGCGCGCGCGCTGGAGCATTTCGCTTTGCTGACCCGGCGCGGCGGTCTCATTCGTGTCAAAACAGAAATCCGCGCCAAGCTCACGGGCAGTCTCGAAACGTTTTGCGAGATGGCTCGCGTCAAAGCCCTTTGGGTTCGAGAAGTCGGTGATGTAAATTCGCGCGGCGCCAAGCGTTCTTGCAACCGCGGTAGACATCAACCCCTGGGCGCCGCATCCGAGTATCGCGACGGTCTTGCCTTCGACTCGTCCCTCCATGACCGTGTGCACGGCGTTGCCAAGCGCGTCCAGAAAAGCGCCGAACCGCGGTGGTATCACATCGCGCCCGCCGAAGCGTTCGAGGTTGACCAGATTGCTCGCCGGAACAACGACGTATTCGGCAAACGCGCCGTCCAGATGCACGCCTTTCACGCGAATGTTTTTGCAGATATGCCGCTGGCCCGTCGCGCACTGCTGGCAGTGACCGCAAAAGATATGCATCTCGGCGGTCACGTAATCGGCGACTCGAGCAACACCCGGATGAACGTCTTCTCCGACTTCCACTACTTCGCCGCAGAACTCGTGGCCGACGATGATCGGCTGATAGCGAGACACGTCGCCGCCGTTGTAGGTCAGCATCTCATCGCGCATGCCCGGCTTCGACGTGATCTGGTAGATGCCCTGATCCGTGCCGCAGATTGACGCCGCTTCGACGCGGATCTTCACTTCCGAATGACCCACGCGCGGCTCAGGTTCATTGCTTATGAGCTGCAAACCGTCTTCGAGCAGACTTTGTTTTTTTAGTGCTTGCATTCATTCTCCTGTGATCTAGCTACTCGAGCATCACCCACTTGTTGCGAGCCGTGTAAGGCGCGGGAATGATTCCTTCAAATTCGATCAACTCGTCAAATTTCTCAGGCGTGCACTTGAACGAGAGCGAATGAGGCGGATCGAGACTCATCCCGGCGAATATTTTCCCGGAGATTCTAAACAGCAGATCGTTGCCCCATTGAACGTCTTCTGTTGCGTGCGGAAGCGAGAGGCAGTAGTTGCGAATGGAGTCGATGTCCATCTCGAGGATGTGCGCCGTGCTGCGGACCGTTCTTTAGATTCTGAATAAGTCAGTCAACTTCAAGCGGAATCCGGGCAATACCGACGAGGTCATTTCATCATCGCCGCTAAAACTTGCGGCCAGCTCCAGCCCTTCTCCACGAAGCTGGTAAACCTCGACCGTACGGCTCTCAAGGTCCACAAGCCAATACTCCTTTACACCGAAACGTCCGTAGAGGCGCCGCTTGAGTACCCGATCCCGGCGTTCGTTTTCCGCTCCGGGCGAAATGATCTCGATGGCCAGATCTGGGGCTCCGCTCAGTCGGTCCCCTGAGGCAATCTCCGCGCGGCGTTCATTGCGAAAGAAGACGATGTCAGGAATCACGCCGTTGAAATCATCAAAGATCACGCCGGGACCCGGCACAACAACTCCAATCGGGTTATCGGCGATATACAAACCCATGCCCATAAGAAAGTTCCGCAGGACAATCTGATGTGTCAAACTCGGCGCACGGGACATATAGATCTCCCCCTCGATCAATTCATACTTATTCCCATCGTCAGGAGTGCAATCTAGATCGTCGATTGTGAGCACTGGTTGAATCTGCGTGGTCATAAGACCTCCGTATTAGCGTGAGCGAGCGACTGACTGCGATCATCTTATCACAAGAACCTCGACCCTCGAACTGACGCAGTAGCTAACCGATCGCGGAAGCAGCCCTTCGCAAGCGATCCATAACGGCCGCCCCTTCACCGGCTTCGCTGATGCCTTCAACTATGATCACGCGCGGGTCCTTCTTATCGAGTTGACGCAGCGTAGCATAGATCGAGTGCGCATAGTCTTTCGCATTGCTTCCCAGTCTAATCGCGTAAAAATTCGGATCATCGATCTCCACAGAGGAATGACCTGCGAAGCCGACACCGCCGTTCTTCAGATGTTCTCTGCAAACCCGCTCTAGTAATTCTGGCGAGCCGTCTTCGATCAATACGACTCGAGCGCGAGGGCTATAGTGCCGGTGACGTGTTCCCGGTGAGCGTCGCAACTCTTCCTCGGAGGCTGCACGCTCGATCGGCCCGACTGCTTCACTCAACATCTCTTGCGTTATCCACCCGGGCCGCAAGATCATCGGCGGGTCAGTAGTAACATCCAGCACTGTTGATTCGATTCCGATGTTCGTAGTTCCTCCGTCGAGTATCAGATCGATCCGCCCGCCCAGATCCTCGAATACGTGTGCCGCCGTCGTTGGGCTCGGTCTTCCGGATGCGTTAGCGCTCGGAGCAGCAACGGGAGTGCGCGCTGCTCGTATCAACTCAAGAGCGATCCTGTTCCCGGGCATTCTCGCGGCCACCGTCGATAAGCCCGCCGATACCGAGGGCGCGACTTCCGGCTTTCGCTCGAGCACCAGAGTTAGCGGCCCAGGCCAGAACTTCTGAATCAGACGCTCGGCCTTATCCCCTACACTTCCGGCAACGCGGCCGAGCATGTCGCGGCTGTCGACGTGAACGATGCACGGGTTGTCGGCGGGTCTGCCCTTCGCGTCAAAAATCTTGCGCACCGCTTTCTCGTTCATCGCATCCGCGCCCAAGCCGTAGACGGTCTCGGTAGGAAAGGCAACCAGCCCCCCGTTGCGGATGATCGACGCTGCAAGTTCAATTGCTTCTTGTTGCGGGCGCTCCGGGTCTAGCTCGAGAACCTGGGTCATTGAATGAAGCACTAATAATCAAAGCTCGCTTCGGCCTTTACCCGCGCGACGAACTCGTCAAGCGGCGCCGGACCTTCGTCGCCTTTCTCGCGCGAGCGAACAGCAACCGCGCGCGCCTCGGCTTCCTTCGGGCCAGTGATGAGCATGTACGGAACCTTCTCGAGCTGCGCGTCGCGGATCTTTGCTCCGATCTTATCGTCGCGCACGTCCAACTCGACGCGAATCTCTTCGGCGAGCAATCGCTCGTAGACCTCGCGCGCGTAGTCAACGGTCTTTTCGGAGATCGACAGCACCTTCGCCTGCACCGGCGCCAGCCACACCGGAAACGCTCCGGCGTAATGCTCGATCAATATGCCGACGAAGCGCTCCAATGAGCCGTAGATCGCGCGATGGATCACCACCGGAATCGATTCCGCGTTATGCTCGTTGACGTAGCTCAGCCCGAAGCTCCTCGGAAGCTGAAAGTCCAACTGGATCGTGCCGAGTTGGTGCTCACGCTTCAAAGAGTCCTGAACCATCTGGTCGATCTTCGGGCCGTAGAAGTTCGCCTCGCCTTTCTCGACCGTGTATTCGAGATGATTCTCGTCGAGCGCCTCGGCGAGCAGCTTCTCAGCCCGGTCCCACACCGCGGGATCGCCCATGTGCTTCGACATATCATCGCCACGCACGCTCAAATTAAAGCGATAACCCATACCGAACGCCTTGTAGACTCGGGCGACAAGTGCGAGCAGCCGGTTCACTTCTTCGCCGATCTGATCTTCGGTGATGAACAGGTGAGCGTCGTCCTGTTGGAACTGGCGCACGCGGGTGAGTCCGGCAAGCACGCCCGCGCGCTCGTTGCGATGAAGCACGCTCTGCTCCGATAGCCGGAGCGGAAGCTCGCGATAACTGCGCCGCTTCGACCCGAATATCAGCATGTGTCCCGGGCAGTTCATCGGCTTCAACGCGTAGTCATGGTCATCTTCGTGGACGATGAACATGTTCTCTTTGTAGTGCGCCCAGTGCCCCGAAGTCTTGAACAGGTTCTCGCTGAACAGGAGCGGCGCTTTGACCTCGACGTAGCCGTTGTGCGCGAGCAGCCGCCTGATCGTCTCCTGAAGCGTGTGGTAGATGACCGTACCCTTCGGCAGCCAGAACGGCGCGCCAGGCGCCCACTCATGCGTCATGAAAAGTTCGAGCTCGCGGCCGACTTTTCGATGATCTCGCCGCTTCGCTTCTTCGATGTTGTGCAGGTACTCTTCGAGCTCGTCTCTGGTCGGCCACACCGTGCCGTAGATGCGCTGAAGCATCGGGTTCTTCTCGCTGCCGCGCCAGTAAGCGCCGGCGATCGAGGTGAGCTTGAAGTGTTTGCACTCGCTGGTGCGCCTGACGTGCGGACCCGCGCACAGATCGGTGAAGTCGCCTATCGCATACGTCGACACGGTTTCGCCGGGAATGCCGTTGATCAATTCGATTTTGAAGTTCTGATCGTGCGAGCCGAAGAACTCGAGCGCTTTCGGCTTGTCCCAGTTCTCTCGCGCAAACTGAAGTCCCGACTTTACGATCTCACGCATGCGCCGTTCGATCTCTTCGAGGTCGTCGGGCGTCAACGAACGCGGCAACATCATGTCGTAGTAGAAGCCGTTCTTGATCGGCGGCCCGATGCCGAACTTCACGTCGGGAAAAATTTGCTGGACCGCCGCCGCCATTATGTGCGAAGTCGAATGACGAAGGCAGTGCAGCTTGTAGTCGCGTTCGGACGGGAAGTCCTCTACTCCGAGCGCGAAATCCTGATCGCTTTGAAACTCCTCACCCATCCTCTGGTTCTCCTCGAGAGCTCTTTATAGTGTGGCCCAATGCCGGCTCGACCCGAAAAAGTTATGGTACATCACGAAGGGCTCAAAAGGCATGTCAGAAGCGGAGCTCAATTACTCAGGTCTCTTGACAGCACTACGCTGGCAAGCGCAAAATGATTTTCGAAAATTACCGAGAAATTTTCGATAAATTGTCTAAGGCTATAAGGACGCCCTTACGGGATACGCTTTGAAGCTCGCAATTTCAAAAGCAGAAATCGAGTCCGAGCTGGCGCATCGTTTCGGCGCTGCCTTCAAGCTGCGCGAAAAATCGGCGGCCGAAGTGATGTCCACCGGCGTCCCCGAAGTCGATCGCATCGCAAGCGGTTTTCCTCGAGGCGCCATCACTGAAATCCTCGGCCCCGCATCGTCCGGACGCACCAGCCTCCTTCACTCCGCGCTGGCCGCGTCAACTGCTCGGCAGGAAGTATGCGCTCTGGTTGACGCGAGCGACACGTTCGACGCCACGTCGGCTGCGCATGCCGGCGCGGATTTCGATCAACTGCTCTGGATACGCTGTGGCTCAAACGTAGACCACGCGATCAAAGCGACTGATCTATTGTTGCAAAGCGGCGGCTTTGGGCTTGTAGCCCTGGATCTCGGAGACGTTCCGTCTCAGCAGTCTCGCCGCATTCAGTTGAGCTGGTGGTTTCGTTTCCGTCGGGCGATAGAGAATACGCCGACGGCTTTGATTGTGATCAGCCGCGACCCAAATGCGCGGTCTTGTGCGTCGCTGGTGCTGGGTTTGAACAGGGAAAGCGCCGAGTGGTCACGTCCATCCATATCATCAGACACGGATGAACGGGCGCTTCCAACTTGCGCAAATCTTCTGGATGGCTTTCGGCTTCACGTCGAGCGATGCAAACCGGTTTGCCTGGATGAAAGAGAAGCTCGCTTTGAAGCGAGAAGCTGGTATTACAAATAGCAACTCAAGGGACACTATTATACCGTTCACCTGAATCAGTCAGGAGCAAGCCTATGAACAGAAGCACATGGCTAAGCCTCACGTTTTTCTTTTCACTAGCCCAGGCGTTTACGCCTGGGTTGCGTGCGGGCATGGATTAGGTTAGCCCCGTTCACGGGGCTTCCCGCGCAGCTTTAGCTTTTGAATCTCGAATTCCTGACACAAAGAATTGCCTGAAGGCCAATACCAAAGCCCGGTAAACCGGGCTATCTGATCGATCGGCACGCGTGACCCAGGCGTGAACGCCTGGGCTAGTGAAAAAACCGCGGTCGGTGTCATTCAGATTGCTACGAATTCCTGGTTCTGAGCTTTACCGTTTCACCTGAATCAGTCAGGAGCAAGCCTATGAAGAGAAGCACATGGCTAAGCCTCACGTTTCTCTTTTCACTAGCCCAGGCGTTTACGCCTGGGTTGCGTGTGAGCATGGATTCGATTAGCCCCGTTCACGGGGCTTCCCGCGCAGCTTTAGCTTTTCAATGTTGAATTCCTGACATCAAGAATTGCCTGAAGACCAATACCAAAGCCCGGTGAACCGGGCTATCTGATCGATCGGCACGCGTGACCCAGGCGTGAACGCCTGGGCTAGTGAAAAACTGCGGTCGGTGTCATTCAGATTGCTACGTATTCCTGGTTCGGAGCTTTTCGACGGCCGCTTCGTTGATGTGCTTGTGAAGGATCGCCACCAGTTGGGATGCTTCGACAACTGAGAGAGAAAATGCCACTGTGTTATCTCCGGCGTCGATCGTCAGGTTGATAGCTCCGCTGCGATGATCGATTTCAAAGGAACTGCCCTTAGCCTGAAAAGTGTCCATTATGAGTCTCCCGATTATTCGCTTCCCATCTCGAACAACTGTTTCTCTGTGATTGTCTGCACTCCAAGTTTCCGCGCCTTAGCCAGCTTCGATCCGGGATCGGCGCCCAGCACAAGGTAGTCCAGCTTCTTCGAGACCGCTGGCAGCACCGTGCCGCCTCGCGCTTCGATCCATTTCTGGGCTGCGCTGCGTGGTATCGTCTCGAGCTTGCCCGTGATGATGAAGCTCTTGCCCACCAGCGGCCCGCGCTTGACGACGCGCTCTTCTTTTTCCAGCTTCAGCCCTGCGTCGCGTAGCCTTTCTACCAGCTTCCTGTTCTGCGGGTCTCTGAAATACTCGTACACGCTGTGCGCGATTCGAGGCCCGATTCCCATGATGCCAG
>JBGQGO010000254.1:0-7835 GCA_041497455.1 Blastocatellia bacterium
GCGTTTTGAACATCGTACTCGTAGGATTGAGTCATAAGACGGCGCCGCTCGCGATGCGCGAGCGATTGGCGTTCGGCGAGTCGCAGCTCTCCGATGCGCTGTCCAGGCTCGTCGATCAGGAGATTCTAGACGAAGGCCTGATCGTTTCGACCTGCAACCGCGTCGAACTGATAGCGTCAACGCCCGCCGGAGCCGATCGCGGCCTGGATTGTCTCGCGGACTTTCTGAGTGACTTTCATCAACTCCCGCCTAATACTTTGAACGGTCATCTCTACAAGCACGCTGATACCAATGCGATCAAGCACTTGTTCCGGGTCGCCTCGAGCCTGGACTCGCTGGTCGTCGGAGAATCGCAGATACTCGGTCAGGTCAAGGAGGCTTATCAGCACGCGATCAACGCCGGTACGATAGGCCGGATCCTAAGCCAGTTGATGCATCGGACGCTCTCGGTCGCCAAGCGCATTCGAACCGAGACCGGAGTAGCGCAAAACCCGGTGTCGGTCAGCTCTGTCGCGGTCGAGCTGGCCCGAAAGATATTCGAAGACCTCTCGGACAAGACCGTATTGCTCGTCGGCGCAGGTGAGATGGGTGAGCTTGCCGCGCGCAGCCTGATCGAGGCCGGAACCAGTAAGCTGATCGTCACCAATCGCACAGCCGAACGCGCCGAAGAGATCGCCCGCAAGTACTCGGGTGGCGCAGTAAACTTCGAAGCCTTTTACGACGTGCTGCCGTCCGCGGACATCGTGATCTGCTGCACCGGGGCGCCTGACTACGTCATTCGTCCGGCGGAGACAAAGCGTGCGCTCAAATCTCGTAAGAAGGGTCCGGTGCTGTTCGTCGACATCTCGGTTCCACGAAACATAGATCCCGGTATCGCAGCTCTCGAAAACGCCTTTCTGTTCGACGTCGATGATCTTGATTCGATCGTCAAGGCGAACATCCGCGATCGCGAGCACGAGGCCCGCCAGGCCGAATCGATTATTGACGCGGAGGTCGAGCACTTCGTCGAGCAACTGCGCTCGCTCGATATCGGTCCCGCTGTAGTCGAGGTGAAGGAGCTTCTAGCCCAGATCGTGATCAGCGAGTTCAGACGAAATCGGAAGAGGCTTGGCGAGTTGAGTCAGGAACAGGAAACGGCTATCGAGGAAGTGTTGATTCCGGCGCTGGTAAATAAGCTTTCGCATCCGATGATCGTCCACATTCGCAACGCAGCGCGCGATGGAAAACCTACTCAAATGATGGACGAACTTCGAAGAATGATCCGCATCGACGACTAAACATAAAGGTCACGATTGATTGAGAAGATCATAATCGGAACGCGCGGCAGTCAACTCGCCCTGTGGCAAACCAACTGGGTCAAGACTCAGATAGAGAGGCTCCATCCCGGCATCGAAGTTGAAATCAAAGTCATTTCAACCAAAGGCGATCGCGTTCTCGATGTGTCGCTTCCAAAACTGGGCGAGCAAGGCAAAGGTCTGTTCACTAAAGAGCTTGAAGACGCGATCTTCGAACGCCGCGTGGACCTCGCGGTTCACAGTCTCAAAGACCTGCCCACCGAGCTTCCGGCGGGCCTTCACATAGGCGCCATCTGCGAACGAGAAGACGTGCGCGATGCACTTGTGGCTCGCGGCGCAATCAAATCTTTCAACGAACTCCCAGCGCGGGCTCTGATTGGCACGAGCAGCCTTCGGCGTCAGGCGCAGCTTCGTGCGGCGCGGCCCGATCTCGTAATCGAACCGGTGCGGGGCAACGTCGACACGCGACTACGCAAGCTCGACGAAGGGCAGTACGATGCAATCGTGCTTGCGGCAGCCGGTCTTCATCGGCTCGGATATGCCAACCGAATAACGGAGCACTTCCACGAAGAACTCATGCTCCCGGCGGTCGGTCAGGGCGCGCTTGCGATTGAGACTCGCGAGGACGACCCTGTGATCGACCAAATCATTCACGCGCTCAATCACGAAGCGACGCGACTCGCCTGCACAGCGGAACGCGCGTTTCTGAAAGGGCTCGGGGGAGGCTGCCTGGTGCCGATTGCAGCTCACGCAACGATTGAATCTGACGTGATGACGTTGAACGGCTTGGTGGCAAGCCCTGATGGTTCGGACTCCGTGCGTGGAAAGCAAAGCGGTTCATCACACGACGCGGAACTGATCGGCCGGCAACTTGCCGATGAACTGCTTGCACGTGGAGCCGCCAAGTTACTCGCGACGGAATGATGAAACGATTCTTGCTTCCACCTTGTTGACCTGACGAGAGGGTGCCGGGAATGTTAGCGGACTGATCGGGGCAGCCTAGCCGTTTGATGCCGCGTCTGATTCGCCCGGTAACTAGTGAACTGTACATTGAAATCGGCAGTGTCTCGTTGAACTCGCTATGATTTGTTGTCCTCTCATTAACACCCCTCTTCAGAGAGGTGATTTGTGGAGCGCGGATCTCCGAACTGTTTCAACAGTGTTCGCCACGTCCACGAGGCGGCAAAACCGTTGAAACGGTTGCGACCGACCGTAGAGTCCCCGACACCCAACTGAAGTTGGGTGTTAATGAGAAGCTGCTATCGAATTCGCTGTTACAGGTTTAGATTGGAATCTCAGGAGAGCCGAAGATGAAACTCAATGACAGATTTGTTTTTACGATGGCGATGGTCGTGGCTCTTTTTATGCTCGGTGGCCCGAGCGCAGTCTTCCGCGTATCAGCTCAGCAGAAACAGCCAGCGCCGACCAACTGCCCGGTCACAAAGATGACCTGCCCTGACCAGGTCTATGCGAAAGATAAGCTGACAATCATGGCGAACGTGAGTGGCGGCGACCCCAAGGTGCAACCGACATACAATTGGACAGTCTCGGCCGGCGCCATTTCGTCCGGCCAGGGAACCTCTATCATTCAGGTAGACACGAGCGGGCTCGAGGGAGGTTCAAGTGTGACGGCGACGGTCGAGGCGGGCGGATTCGATCGAAGCTGTGGCTACGGTTCTACGGCTGCCAGTTGCACAAGCGAAGTAATGAAAAAAGCCGAAGCGAAGAAGCTGGACGAATACGGCACGCTCACGCCGAAGGATGAAAGCGCGCGGCTCGACAATTTCATGATTGAGCTTATGTCTGACCCGACGGCCCAGGCTCATATCATCTCCTACAGCGCGAGCACGAGCCGGCCCGGCGATGCGCAGAAGGCCGCGGACAGGGCAAAGGATTATCTTATTAGGAAGCGTGGCCTCGACCCGAGCCGCGTCGTGACAGTGACTGGAGGCTCCCGAGAAAAGCCCATGGTTGAGCTATGGATCGTGCCGAGCGGCGCACCGTTGCCCAAGCCGACGCCGACAGTCAAGCCAGGTGATTCAAAGCCCACAAGTCCAGCGAAGCCGACGAAACCGTAGCGAGCTGATGAAAAGGGAACGCGACCACTCTCACGGCGGCCGCCGATATTCGCACCAATGCAGTTGGTGACCTGGAGTTTGGATATTTAAGGGCAATCCCAACGGGATTGCATCTCACAGCCCAACGGTTGCCGCACTCGGCTACCTTGGGTTACTGGATTGTGATTGGTCCCAACCCCAAACGGGGTTGCGCCCAGCGATTCGAATGATGAACAACCGAGCGTGCCCGCGTTGTAACGGCTGCCGCAGGCCGCAACCCCTTCAGGGTTGCAAACAACTACTGACTTGCGTCCGTGCGGTGCCGTTACCCAAGGTAGCCGAGTACGGCAACTCTGGGCTGAGGAATACAACCCCTTCGGGGTTGAAACCACCAGCAGAAAGTTGGTGGGGTTGCGTGGACACTTGTGTGTGTATCAACTCTTTCAGCAAACTGCTGGTGGACGTGATCGAGCGGTCATTGCGGTATGACTTCGATGACGCCTCTCGCTGTCGGGATACTTCGCCGCCAGCGTGATGCCTGAGTTCGGAGTTCAGTCTTCAAGTTGGGGTTAGGTGGGAAGAGCGTCGCTGCTTCGCGCAGGACCGATGATTGATCGCAAGGCTGATTGATCCCGCGAACTTCCCGAAGCGCATCCGGTTGGAAGTGCGGTCGGGTTGCTCGAGACCTAAATGCTCGACTCATCTTTCTTGAGAGATCGCGGTCGACACTTCAAGGCGTCAATCGCGAAGGGATGACCTGTCTATAGAAGGGCCCTGCGTCATGCTTCTGTAACTCCGGAGGAGTGACCTCGTTCTCGTAGAATCGCCGCTTACCGGAATACAGCACTCCTCAGGAGTTAAGACCCTGGACGCACGCCGTTCATAGAACAGGTCATCCGGCAGAGATTTTTTCCTTGAAGTCTCGACCTTCGATCCATCAAACTGAGTGCGACTGAGTGTCAGCCTCGTTCGGTTTTATACGGAACGAAGAGCGATCGCCAGGTTTATGCGGAAACCGTAGAATCACGAGTTTAAATTACTGTGAAGCAGCCACGCAATCAGAACGCGTCTCCTTTATACGTTGAGGCAGAGGCCGACTTTGAGCGCCTCTTCATTGGACGCACGCGAGAGCTGCAAGCGATTCGGCAATCCATTGCGGAGCAATCGGGTGCTGTAATTTCCGGTAGGCGCGGCTCCGGAAAAACGGCGTTGCTGTACAAGATTCGGCAAGAAGAATATGGCCGGTTTCCGGGTGGAATAGCGCTGATTCAGGGCCAAAGCCTCTTGCGCTCTTCGCTTGTCGAAGAAGTGCGGCGTCAAATAGAGATTCCCCCACGCGGGCAAGCCCTGCTTATCGTGGACGATGCGCATGCCTTGTCACCGGAGCAGGTCAGCGAACTCGATCGGTTTCTCATTGGAAATCGAACGGTTCAGTTCTTGATATCTGCCGACAGCGCGGTTCCTTTGCCATCCCTCGAGGGGAAAGTGATTTCGCTCGGTGGATTGTCTGAGCAGGAGTACTACCAGCTTCTCAATCAACATGTCAAAGCCTCAAATGCCGATCCGGAAATTGCGCGCCGACTGTGGGAAGCGACCAAGGGCAGCCCACTATTCGCTGACGTTGCAGGCCGAACTATTCGCGACCATTTACTTTCGTTGCGCGAGCTTCTTGAATCCCTCCAAGGATTTCACCATCCGGGAATCTTAGATTCTTCGGGAAATCCTTTGGACCAGTTCGCTCCGTTACCTCAACAGCTTGTCATTGCAGTCGAGAACACGAACGAGAACATTCTCCACCGCTTGCGAGTTGACCCTGAGGAATTCTGGACACTTCCCCCTCGCAAATTTGAGGAGATCGTGGCGGAGTTACTGAAGGGTATGGGCTACGACGTAGAGTTAACCCCTCTCTCCAGAGATGGGGGATTCGATATGTATGCCGCAAAAAGAGATAAAGTGGGGCGATTCCTCTTTCTCGTGGAATGCAAGCGTTATGTTCCGCCACATAAGGTAGGCGTTCAGGTTATTCGCTCTCTTTACGGAGTCGTGCAGCAGAAGAGTGCGAACGCAGGCATCATTGCGACCACCTCGTTCTTTACGAAGGGTGCGAAGGCGTTCGAGCAGGAGCGGCAGTATCAAATCCAATTGAGCGATTACTTTTCATTGCAGCATTGGCTCAAGGGGCGCGGATGACGAAGCGATCCAACACTTCAGAACCTACATCTCAAAGTCCCGTCCTAATCCGTCTTCGAGCTGCCGAGCAGATCCGCGAGCGCCCTTGAGAGCAACGGATAGTGAAACTCGTACCCCGAAGCTAACGCCGCCTTCGGCACGACACGTTGGCTCCCGAAGAGCACTTCGGACATTTCGCCCATCAACACTCTCAACGCCATCTCGGGCACAGGTAAGAAAGCCGGGCGATGCAGCGCGCGTCCGAGCTCGCGAGTGAACTCGCCGTTAGTCACTGACTGTGGGGCGACGCCGTTGACCGGGCCCGCCAACGTCCCGGTGAGTATCGCGTGGCGAAAGATACCGACGATGTCCTCGATGTGAATCCACGGGAACCATTGCTTCCCGCTGCCAAGCGGACCGCCCAAGCCGAGCTTGAATACCGCAAGCATCTTTTTAAGCGCGCCGCCTTCCGCGCTCAGTACAACGCCGGTGCGAACCTGAACGACGCGAATGCCCAACTCGGTGGCACGTGCCGCTTCACGCTCCCATTCCGCGCAGACCTCGCTCATGAATCCTCGGCCGGCAGGCGAGGTCTCTTCAAGCTGCTCGTCGCCACGATCGCCATAGAACCCAACCGCCGAGCCGCTGACGAGAACGGCAGGCTTGCGATCAACTGAACGCAGCCCCTCTACCAGGTTCCGCGTAGTGACAACGCGCGAGTCTCTTATCAATCTTTTCTGCTGATCGCTCCAGCGCCGCGCGTCGAGAGGCTCGCCGGCGAGATTGACGACCGCATCAACTCCATCGAGTGCCGCTTGAGGGAGCGGACCGGCTTGAGTGTCCCACTGGTGGACCTCAGCGACCGCTAGTCCCGGCGGTTTGCTCGGCGACCGCGACACAGCCGAGACAACGTGACCGTCGTTAGTGAGTGATCGACAAAGACTCCGGCCGATCAAGCCGGTCGCTCCGATTACCAGTATTTTCATTGTTCGCACCTCGCGTGACGTAGCATAGACTCTAGTCTGTGTCCGTCGTTCAGAGACTAGACCAAGGACACAGACTAAAGTCTATGCTACTTCACTCCTGCGAACGAGCGACGCTGTCGGCGAGCTGAGGCATCGCGGAATCGCCTGTCAAGATAGTGCCCAGAAAAGCGCCGCGATGAACTCGGGCTTACGAGAGAATATCTTGACACGATCACGACGCATCAACAGAATGAGTGCGACATGCCCAGCGATGACGCAGTATCTGTCACGCCGAAATACCTGATCGGCAGGGTCACAAAGCTAACGGGACTATCAATCGATGTGATCCGCGTGTGGGAGCGGCGCTACGGCGCCGTTCGGCCTGCACGAAGCAGCGGAGGTACACGGCTCTACTCTGATGCGGATATCCGGCGGCTCAGACGGCTGCGGCAAGCGGTCGACGGCGGGCATAGTATCAGCCAGGCCGCAAGGCTTTCCGAGAGCGAGCTGGATGAACTGATCGCCGACGCGCAGCCATCGATCGAGGCGGCAGATCCCTACCGAGCTGTGCGCGAGCGCTTCATCGAGGCCGTTCGAACGATGGATGTTGTCGCGGCAGACCAGGAACTGGCGCGCGCCGCGACGCTCTTCCCCGCCCGCGAGTTGGTAAAGAAAATCGTCGCCCCTATCCTTGACGAAGTGGGCGAGCGTTGGGCTCTCAAGGAATTCGGTGTTGCTCACGAGCACTTAGCTTCAGGACTGCTGCGCAGTATGTTGGGTTCGCTCTTCAGGCTGTACCCGCCTTCGGGGAATACGGACACGATGGTCCTGGCCACACCGGCTGGCGAGCGGCATGAGTTCGGACTCTTGCTCGCGGCGTTGCTTGCGGCGGCGCACGGCTGGCGGGTCGTATGTCTGGGCGCTGACGTCCCGGCTGCCGAGATCGCGCTTGCAGTTCGATTGACGAGCGCGCGGGTTCTCGCGCTGAGCGTCGCTACAGTACATCAGGGGATTGACGACGAACTCGCGGCAGTCTCAAGACTCGTCCCATTCTCGACGCGAATCTGGATTGGCGGCGCAGAAGCGGCAAGGCACGGAGAACTGATAACCCGTGCGAACTGGATCCTGGTGCGTAACCTTGAGGAACTCGACGATCGGCTCGGAAGGTAGCGAAGTCAGAGGTCAGAGGTGGAGTGGGTAGAGGAGCAGAGGAGCAGAGGAGCGGAGGGGCAGTGGAGCGGAGTTTAGGTTTATCAGCTCCCGCACTGCTCAGCTCCTCTACTCCTCTGCTCCTCAACTACTCCCCACCACTACTCCTCAGCTCCACTAATCCTCCGCACCTCAAAAAC
>JBGQGO010000255.1:0-7821 GCA_041497455.1 Blastocatellia bacterium
GATCGCTTCTACCGTCGAAGCTTGCTTCATTCTTAGCAGCGCGGTGAGCGCCATCGACCCGACGAGCTTGGCGTCAGCGGAAACGGGCTCGCCTGTTGGGGGCAGCAACCGGACGATGGCGTCGGCGATGCCCTTGACTCCGTAGCCGCCGAGCGCCGCAACTGCCAGCTTGTTGGAAGCGATCTTGCCCAAAGCTTCGACTGCGCGCGCCCGCACGAGGGCCGACTTTTCGACCGCAGGGTCCAGCCGCTCAAGCAGCACCGACACGGCGTGTTGATTCTGAATCTGCCCAAGCGAGAACGCCGCCAGCGCTCGCATCTCGGGATCACGATTCTCGGGATTTTGATCGCTGATGAGAATGTCCATCAAAGCTGCAAGCCCGCTTGGATATCCTATTCGGCCCAGCGAAAGTATCGCTCTGCGGCGAGCGCCCCCGTGCGTAGGCTGGAGCAATTCGACGAGGTCGTTAGTGACGGTGCGCTCGTCTTCGTGCTGGATTATTTTCGGATACAGGATGCGCTGCGTGCGATCGCGTTTCAGCGCGGGCTTGCCGGGCGGGACAGTCACGGGAGGGAGTTGAGCAAGTAGCGGCATGCCGAGTATCAGCAAGCCTGCGACGGCCCTCACTAGATGCGTTCGCATCCCAGTAGCATAGACTTTAGTCTGTGCGTTGTTCAACGGCGCAAGACCGAAGTCTAATCCCCTTTCTTATCACATCGCCACGCAGCCATCGCCATCATAATGCAGGACTCTTGCTGAAAGAGACGATCGCCTTCAACCGCCCAGATTGTCAGCTTGAGCACCAACCTGAGTTGGCGTAGCATAGGCCCGCTGAGAGTCGAAGCTTACTTCTGCATTCAGCGAATGGCCCCGATTGATGTACAGTATCACCTCTTACACTCCGATTGGAGAATAACGATGGATGCGCCAAACGCCGGCAAAACGATCGCCAACAAAAGCCCAGCAATAACTCTTAAGCTCCCTGGCATCAGCATCTCCTTCACTGGACTTTTGGCTCTTATCCCGCTCGTCATTTTATTGGCGCTGGCCGCCCTTCTTGTCGCTTACGTGGTGCGTTCGGCGACGTGGTCGTGGCTATGGGTGTCAGGCGGTCTGTGGATTCTGTTCATCGGTTATTGGAGCGCTGCGGCGCGCCGCGCCGCGCCCACCAAGAGTTCGGAGTCCGCAGCCTCGCGCCAATTACACCAGCTCCTAATGTATGGAGCGCTCGCTCTAGCCTTTTGGCGGGCGCCCTGGCTGGGGGGACGGTGGCTGCCGGCGGCGGCCTATATTGTGGCGATTGGACTCGCCCTTCAAGTCAGCTCGGCTCTCCTCGCGGTCTGGGCGCGAAAACATCTCGGCCGCAATTGGAGTGGCGAGATCACCGCGAAAGTCGACCACCAACTTATCCGCACCGGTCCCTACCGGCTCGTTCGGCATCCCATCTATAGCGCGATGCTCGGCATGTTCCTCGGTACTGCTTTAGTCTCCGGTGAACTGCATGGGTTGCTCGCGGTGGTCATAATCGCAGTTGCGTATTGGCGAAAGATTAGACTAGAGGAACAACATCTCCGTACCGTCTTTGGCGCCGCGTACGATGACTATCGAAAGAAGTCGTGGGCGTTGATTCCGTGGGTGCTGTGAGGTTGGGAGATCATCCGCTCACCGATTCTCAACCGCCGCCGACTGCCAACTTGATCACCAATTTGAATTGGCGTAGTATCGGCCCGCTGTTTTCGTGGACGATTTTCCAGTTTCGTCACGCGAAGGTTTGAAGGTCAAATCATGCCAATCTCTGACCCCAAGGGCAAAAATAGGTTCGGTAGACAATGAATTTCTGGGAGAACTTAAAGGCAGCGGCAGACTCGGCCGGAGCCTTTCACTGGATGGCGCTAGGCTTCATCCTGGCGGCGCTCATTCTTTTTGTTTACGTCCCGGCTGAACGGGCCCGCATCAAGACGTCTGTCTTACTTTTCGGTTTCTCATTCGCAGGTCTGCTCGCAATCGCCATAGTTCTTTCTTGCGGAGTCACCCGAGACAGTATCGTCTACCGTTCCACACGATGGGTATCCTTGCTTGCGGAGAGCATTGCCATAATCAACCTCGTGAGCGTGTTCCTGTTCGACGTTGCGCTCAACGCAATTCATATCAGGCCGCCTAGAATACTCCGCGACTTGCTGCTCGCCTCGGCTTACATCGTCATTGGATTCATACTACTCTCACACAGCGGGTTCGATTTGACCGGCATCGTCTTGACTTCCGCGGTTATCACGGCCGTCATTGGGTTCTCTTTGGCCGACACGCTCGGGAACATCATGGGCGGCATGGCCCTGCAAATGGAACACACGATCAACGTGGGTGACTGGGTTCGGATAGACCAGGTCGAAGGCCGCGTGAAGGAAATCCGATGGCGCCAGACCTCTATCGAGACTCGTGACTGGGACACGGTCGTGTTCCCGAATACCTTCTTAATGAAAGGGCGGGTCACTCTGGTTGGGCGCCGAACGGGTGAACCGCGCCAACACCGCCAGTGGGTCTATTTCAACGTCGATTTCCGTTACGCTCCAACGGACGTGATTAGGATCGTGGAGCTGGCTTTGTGCGCCGAGGCGATCCCAAACGTCGCGCAGAAGCCCGCACCGAATTGCATTGTCATAGACTTCAAAGACAGCTACTCCTCCTATGCCGTCCGTTACTGGTTGACGGACATTGCGCTAAACGATCCGACTGACTCGCTGGTCCGGTCGCGCATATACTCTGCGCTGCGCCGCGCCGACATTCGGCTATCGATCCCATCCCAGTCGGTCTTTGTCACAGAGGAAACGGAAAAGCGGCGCGAGCGCAAGCAGGGCGAGAAAGTCGGGCAGCGCGTCGAGGCGCTCAAACGCGTTGAACTGTTTAGCAAGCTGACCACTGAAGAGCGCCGCGAACTGGCCGCGCGGTTGAAGGTCGCCCCATTCGTCCGCGGTGAGGCTCTGACAAAACAAGGAGCCGAGGCTCACTGGCTGTACATAATCATCGAAGGCAAAGCCGAGGTTCAGGTCGCGGTCGATGGCAAGAGCGAGAAGGTCGCGTCGATAGGCGAAGGTGATTTCTTCGGAGAGATGGGAATGATGACCGGCGCGCCGCGCAGCGCCACTGTCTTCGCACAGACCGATATGCTTTGTTACAGGTTGGACAAGGATGCTTTCCAGGAGATCATTAGTCGTCGCCCTGAAATGGCCGAAGACATCTCTCACGTCCTGGCGCGTCGCCGCGTCGAACTCGAAGCGGTACGAGAAGAACTAAGCGAGGAGGCCATTCGCTTGCGCATGCATAAAACGCAGACGGCCGTGCTGGATCGGATACGAGAATTCTTCCGGCTCGGCGACAACGCTGAGCACAGTCACTGAGGCGATCCCCGCGTATGGGAAATGGAAGAGATAATCAAACGGTCGGGAATGTTCGTAGTCCGGCCTTCAGGCGGAAGTTTGTAAAAGTGTCCGATACAATGCGGCTTACTAACTTCCGCCTGAAGGCCGGACTACGAACATTCTTCACAGGAGCATAAACATGCGAACGAAGATTTTCTGGATTCTGATACTTGCTGTAGCGGCGCTAAGCGTCGCCATTCCGAATGCCCTCAATCGGAACGCTCATGCCCAGGGTCGGGGCGCCGCAAGCCCCGAACTCATTGCCCGGCGCAACTCGATCGAGAACGAACTGCAGTCGATAGCCATCGTCGAGCGCAAGCTCATGGTGCCGATGCGCGACGGCAAACGCATGGCGACTGACGTCTATCGTCCGAAAGACACTTCGAAGAAATACCCAACGATCTTCGTTCGCACGCCGTACAACTTCAATTTCTGGGACGTACGCAGCGGCGCGCCGCGCGAAATGACCAATGAGCTCGAAGCCGTGAAGCGTGGATACGCTTTCGTCGAGATGAACGAGCGCGGTCACTTTTTCTCCGAGGGTAACTACGACATCCTCGGCCCGCCGCTCACTGACGGCGATGACGCCTTCTCGTGGATGGCCAAACAGCCTTGGTCGAATGGCAAGGTCGGCACCATTGGATGCTCCTCGACCGCCGAATGGCAAATGGCGGTCGCCGCTCAGGGGAACCCGGCGCTAGCAGCGATGATTCCGCAAGGATTCGGCGCCGGCGTAGGGCGCGTCGGTGGGTACTGGGAGCAGGGGAACTGGTATCGCGGCGGCGCGGTCCAGATGCTGTTCATCGCGTGGATCTACGGCGAACAGAACCAGGCGCGGCCGACGTTTCCGCCCAACACATCGCAGGAGGATTTGATTCGCGCGTCGAAAGCATTCGATCTCGCGCAACAGTTGCCGCCAGTCGATTGGTCGAAGGCGCTTCGGCACCTTCCGGTGATGGACATCATGAGAGCCGTCGATGGGCCGCACGGAATCTTCGCAGACGCGATGCCCGTCGACACTGGAGGCGCGATGATCAAGCGAGCGCCGAACGATCCGGCCTGGTACAAGGGCGGATTGTGGCACGACAACATGAAGATCAACGTGCCGGGCTTCTGGTTCATGTCGTGGTACGACGTATCGGTAGGCCCCAACCTGGCCGCTTACAATCACGTCCGGAAGACTGCGAAACCTGAGATCGCCAACCAGCAATACGCGGTGATCGCGCCGACGCTTCATTGCGGCTACAAACGCGCTACGGAGAATACGATCGTCGGCGAGCGCAGCATGGGAGACGCGCGTCTGAACTATGACGAGCTGACGTACGCCTGGTTCGATTACTTTCTCAAGGGAGAAAACAACCACATTCTCGAGACGATGCCCAAGGTGCGCTACTTCACGATGGGGGTCAACAAGTGGCAGACGTCGGATACGTGGCCTCCGCAAGGCGCGCAGCCGATGCGCTTTTTCCTGTCGAGTAGCGGCATGGCGAACACGCTCAACGGCGATGGTGCGCTCAGCGATGCAGCGCCGACGACGGACAGCCCCGACAAGTTCGACTATGACCCGATGAATCCGGCGCCGTCGTATGGTGGAAATGTTTGTTGCACAGGGAACGCCGTGCAGGGCGGCGCCTTCGACCAGCGCAAGATGGAAGCGCGGCCCGACATTCTGGTTTACAGCACCGAGCCTCTGAAGCAAGGAATCGAAGTGAGCGGCCCGATCGAGGTAACGCTCTATGTGTCGTCGGACGCGAAGGACACGGACTTCACGGTGAAGCTGATCGACGTGTATCCGGACGGGCGGGCCTACAATTTGGACGAAACGATCCAGCGGGTGAGATATCGCAACGGGTACGATAAGCCTGAGGCGTGGATGGAGGCAGGCAAGGTCTACAAGGTGACGCTACAGCCGATGACGACGAGCAATTTCTTCGAGACGGGCCATCGGATTCGACTGGAGGTATCGAGCAGCAACTTCCCGCGCTTCGATCGAAACCTGAACACGGGCGGGAAGAACTACGACGAGTCAAAGGGCGTCGTCGCGCACAACGCGGTGCATCACTCCAGGCAGTATCCGTCAGAGCTCAAGATTACGGTGGTGAAGAAGTAGCCTACGCCGCACTGTCAACTTGGCTCCACCTGCTTTTTCGGTTGCCGCTCATGCAGCAAGGTGAGTAACCGTGCTCGGGCAACTTAACCATCCTAGTTCTTTCCCTTCGCAGCTGGTTCCGTGGTAACCACGACAGACTCATCACGTGATCATGACCTACGACCTGTTCATCAGCTACGCACGCAAAGACAACGAGCGCGGACAATTGGCTGCACTCGCTGAGCAAATCAAGACTTCCTTCCGCGCCTTTGCCGGGCGCGACCTGCTCGCGTTCTTTGATACGCACCAGATCCAGGGCATGGACGATTGGCGGCACAAAGATTCAGCACAGTTTGCGGGAGTCGCACCTATTCCTCGCGGTTCTCTCGCCCAACTATCTGGCCAGTCCCTACTGCCGGTGGGAATGGGAGGAAACAATTTCGGCTACAACGCCCAGACCGATGCCTATGAAGACTTGGTCAACACCGGCGGGACCAAACATGTGCATCTTGGTTGACGTGGATCTTCGCTCCGGTGTTACCGAGCATCGGCGCTCGGCGCCGCGATTCCAGCGAGGTATTTTTTGTCATGCGACAAAAGAGTTACAGAGATGCGGAGCTGAAAAATAAGCAGTTCGGTGGGGTTTCGCCAGGCGGCGATAGCATCTCGCCTGCCCCAGGATGGCCGAAGCGATGTGCAACGCGTCGATGAATCCGATCCTCTTTGTTGAAAAGATGAAGAAGGGAGAAATTGAATGAGCACTACGACCCCGATTGATCCCCATGTTGTCGAAGAAGGCTGGAAAGTTCTTGTCGAACAGTTAGGTATTCAAAAAGCTACCCAGTTTGTCATTCTGCTGGAACGAGGAAAGGGCGACTCAGTTCAAGAGATAAATGACTACTGGGGAGATGCCAGCATAGACGAAATCCACAATCAAGTTACGGCATGGAAGACCAGCAGCAATAACCAGCCGCACAAGGGATAGTTCAAAATCACCAGGACGGTGAACTTATCCCCAGAAGAGCCTGACCCTCCACATGAATCTCATAACGTCTGAGAATCGGGCCGGCTCACCAACAACGCCGCGTTGATGAGGGACTCCGACTGCAATCGCTTCCTCAGCCTTTGCGGCGAACCTTAAGCACGACGAGTTTTGTTGAGTGATTGAACGGCGCTGGATCGGTTACTGACGCCGCGCGTGGCGCCTTTGGTTCGCCGATAAAATCCGGCGGAACAGGAATCAGCTCTTCAATGGTTAAGTATCCATCGGCGCACACCGATTCGATTTCCTTTAGGTACGCCGCGCCCGAGACGAAGAGCGCGTTGTTGATCGCTACCAGATATCCGTCGTGGTTGATCAACGGCCGCACCTTGTTGATCAGTCGCGTGTAGCTCCGCGCCAGATCTACGATGCCCTTCGCGGTGGCGGAATAAATTGGTGGGTCCAGGAAGACGCAATCGAAGCGCTCGTCCGCGGCCTTAAGACGATTGATCCGCGGCCAGAAATCTCCAGCCTGGAAATCGCTTTTGTTGATTGGAAACCCGTTCAGCGTGTAGGAAGTCTTTGCGACGTTCAAGAACCTGCGATTCAATTCCAAATGGACTACACGCGCAGCCCCGCCCGCCTGTGCTGCGACGCCCAGACTACCGGTATAAGCAAATGTGTTGAGTACGGATTTATCTTTGAGACGTTGGCTAGCCCAAAGCCGAACGTTGCGCGTATCCAGATACAAGCTTGCATCACGATTGATCATCGGATCAATTGCGTACCAGACGCCGTTCTCGAGTATCTTCCGATCCGCCGTCTCTCCGTAGACAACGCTGCCGCGCTTTTGCTGTGGGTCCTGGCTGTTGCGCGTCTTCACCACAATCGCCTGGATCCAGGGCAATCGTACCGGCAGAAGCCGCTGAGCCGCGTGCACCGAGGCAAACCCCTGCTCCGGTTTATCGGCGTAGTTATGGATGACCAGCGTCCTGGCGTAAAGGTCTATCACAAGGTCGGGATTGCCTTCGGTGAAACCGTTGAAGAGTCGAAACGCAGTTTCGTGCCGCTCATCAAAAAATGCAGCGCGAAAAGCAAGAGCATCTTCAATCAGTTCGGTTGTCATTAGTGGTTCAACTAGCCTTGAATCCGGGACGATGGAATAAGCCAGCATCTTAGTTGATCATCCTGAGTTGTGGGAAGCAGCCCCGTCCGGAGTACTGTCCAACCCGTGTGTTGTTGGACGGGAAAACCGCCAAGCCGCCAAGGGCCAAGATTTTCATTAACTTCTTGCCGCTGATCTTGGCGTTCTTGTAGTCTTTCTCAGAGGAATGATA
>JBGQGO010000256.1:0-7814 GCA_041497455.1 Blastocatellia bacterium
GAGCCGGTCACGATAATTGAGCACGGCGGCGGCATCAACGGCTTCAACACGGTGATCACGCGTTTGCCCGAGAGCAAAAACCTGATCGTGCTCCTCAACAACACGGGCGGCACTAAGCTCCAGGATATGTCCCAAAGGATCGCCGCCATCCTTTTCGGCAAGCCCTACAAGGCGCCGCTGCGCGACATCGCCGAGACGCTCTTCAACACTGTTATGGAGAAAGGTGTGCAATCGGCGATCAAGCAGTATCGTGAACTGAAGGCGACTCAGCAGGACGCTTATGACTTTAGCGAGCCGCAACTGAATGGCCTCGGCTACCAACTCATGCAGATGAAACGAGTGAAGGACGCGATTGAGATTTTCAAGCTCAACGTTGAGATGTTTCCCGGGGGCTTCAATGCATACGACAGCCTTGGCGAAGCCTACATGGAGAACGGCGACAAGCAGCTTGCGATTCAAAACTACAAAAAGTCGCTGGAGCTGAACCCCAAGAACACGGGCGCCATCGAGAAGCTTAAGAAGCTGGAAGCTGCGCCGTAGCAGGGTAGCTGGAACTTCACCCAGGCCAAGGAGGTGCCGGCGTGAGGTGGGCTACACGCTGTCGCCCACTGCGTGGGCTCATGGTCACCAAGCACGCTAACCCAGGGCTGCGCAGGACGGCATTTCCAGCTTGCAATCCCGCGAATGGATGATAGAATGCCGACCTCCGAGTGGTAGGGGCTCCTCAGCCGGGAACGGATGAAGCTTGGTGGGCTCCAAAATCAGCCTGATGAACGCCGCCCTGAGAGACGCGATTCGATGATTCATTTCGCCGCAAGGACACAATCGGAGGTCTGATGCAATGAAGATCGACAAATGGACGCTCGCACATCTGCAACAGCACTTACAGTACGCCATCGACCTCGAGTTCTGGACCATCCCGTTTTATATGTCCGCTCTCTATTCGATCGTCGATCGCACGTCGGACGCATTTCAGTACGTTCAGTCGGTGGTCAATCAGGAGATGCTTCACCTGCAGCTTGCCGCGAACGTCGCTAATGCTTACGGGCTTTCGCCGGCCTTTGCGGCCCCGGTCTACGGCCAGGAGATCCCGCACTTGGAGTTCGATCTCGATGTCCCGAATCCGGTTGCGCAATTCAGCCCTTATTCGGCGGAGATCGGTCCCCTGGACCAGCAGCGTATCAACGCCATGTGCCTGATCGAATACCCGGATTGGGATAGCAGTGAGCCTCCGGAGCTGAGCGACACCGTGACGGAATACGGCAACATCGGCGAATTCTATAACGCGGTCGCTTACGGGGCGGCCCAGCTCACGGAGTATCTGCACGGAGGCCGAAACCAGGTCGATCTGTTCTCGGCCTACTATCGCAATTTGCCTTCGTTGACCGTGACCGATAGCGGAGAGGCCGGGTTTCGCCAGGTCGGCTTGCTTATTCACGCGATCACCGAGCAGGGCGAAGGCATCTCCAGCGCGCGCGAAGATATCGTCTACTCGTTTCAGAACACGGCCACCGACAACGCCCCGCAGTTGAGCCATTTTGAGAAGTTCATTAAGGTGCGCAACAAAATGCCGGACACGTATGTGGTGAAGGCGGAATCCGACTACTCGCCGGAAGATCAGGAGCTCCTGAAGATTCTGCTTGCGGACTTCGCGCGCCTGCGGAATACGCTGAAGAAGTTGTTCTCCGGAAAGAACCCCGGTGATTTTCTGCCGCTAATGCTCACTGTGGGAGCGGATATTCAAAACTGCTGGAAGCACGGCGTGACGCCCCGCTTCGACTAATCTCGCTGTAACAAAGCAACAGAGGACGAGCGATCATGACCACGAAAACAGTATTTCGGATTCATCCCACCATCAATCTCGCGCGCGTTGGGACGAGCGATGAGTATTACCTTTCGCCGGAGACCAGCGCAGGGTTGCCTCTCGAGGGCACGACGACAACCGGCGGTCTGCCGATCAAGCCGGGCACCGAAAGCGAGTTCATCGACAGCGAGGATTTGCGCGACGCCAACGGGGCGTTCAAGCGGCAGGCCGCGCGCTTCCGACTGTTCGCTTACGACATCGACGGGCCGGACTCCTATCCCAACGGCGGCGGCACCGAGATCGTCCCGGGGCCGCTTCCCGACGGGCGCGTGCTGCAAGAAATAATCTGGACCGTACACCTGGCTAACAAGAAAGCCGCCGCCTTCTGTGTCGTACCCAACAAAGGTGTCGATGCCTTCGCCGGCGGGAAGGTGCCGCAATTGCGAAACCCGGGGACATACGGCACAACCGGCGATGTTGACGATAAGGTTCGTCTGCTGCAGTTGATGATTGATCCCGGGCCGCGTGCTATCGCGTCTTCGAGTACGCAACCAGTCGTCTTTAATGCGGCGACGCCCGCCTCTTACGGCGACGGTGATAAGATCGTCCAGCTCCTCGATTATCCCCAGGCGTTTCCGTCGACTACCAACGATGAACTGTATGAACCAAGCGGTCCCCTGGATTCCCTGGGTGAGTTGCGGACCGATAAGAAAGGGCGGCTGGTGGTGCTTCCGGGAAAGGGGCGCACTGCCGCGCAGATTGACGAGTACGGCGTGCCAATCCCCCTCACCGGCGATCTCAACAACGTCGGCTGGTTCGACGATCAGTCGGACGGTCCTGTTTCGGCGACGCTCGTTTTCGCCGACGGCACGACGGAGGAGGCTTTCGGCGCGTGGGTCGTGTGTTGTGATCCCTCGTACGCGCCACAGATTCGAAACGTCGTTTCGATTTGGGACGACGTCTACGACACCTTTGTGCGCGAGCTGAACCTGCAGCCGGATTTATACAATCGTGCCACACAGAAGTTTGATCCCGAGTTCAAGCCGGCTTTCGACTCGCTGATCCAGCCCGTCTTTCGCGCGTCAACCCTCCAGCGATGGACCGCGAATTTGCCGGAGATCGCGCTGAAAGCCCACGATGCCGTAGATCGCATAACCGCACAAGACGATCCGGACAAAACGATAATGGCCGGGCTGAACTTCATTCGCAATCCGAACATCTCGGGTGAAACGAACGTCGGCGTGCCGCTGATGCCGCTCTCGGTCGGCGATGCGGGGACGGCCTTCCTGACCGTTACTAAGACGCAGTATTTCTTCCTCGAGCAGTGGAGCCGGAAGAAATTCACGCCGGGTGGAACAGCCCTGGGTCTGGGGGAGCAATTGGATTTCGCGTCGCTTAGCAACTGCCTTGGCGGGCGCTACGTGCCTGGCATCGAGATGAGTTATCCGGTGCGTCAACCGGATATTTACATCACTGACTGGCGGGAATCGGGGTCCGGTCCCTTTCGCGTGAAACATCAAAAGCTCGATTACGAGAAGGCCCGAAAACAAGAGCCGTTTTTGACCGGAGGCTGGATTCCTTTACACAATATGACTGACGGCCTGCAGCCGGGTGATCTGTCGAAGTTCATGGCTGTTCCCTGGCAGACGGATTACAACTCGTGTTCGATCCATCAGACCAGCATCAACACTGACGACGTGAATACGTCTACGGGCACTCCGACGATGCTCTACTGGTCCTGGCCGTCGCAGCGTCCGGACGCCGTCTACCTCGCCGACGAGGTCATCAACGGCGTGCTTCCGGCTCAACAGTGGTCCATTCGCGGGGCGGGCACCTATTCGGATAATCCGGCGACCGCCGCCACGTTTCAGAACCCGCTTCAGGCGGTGAAGCAGTGGGATCGCATCGGCGTGGTCCTGCAGGCGACCGCCATCCCCGGCCACGAAGACGTTCCCGAATACTACCTGGAAGCGAAGAGCCGGCTTCAGGTGCCGGGCATACCGACCAATCCGGTTTTGGCGTGGCCCTTCAATGCCAACCCTCACAAGGGGGAGAAGCTCTAATGGAGAGTAACGTTCCCTCCGTCAGGAGGGAGATGTTTATAGACGCCAAGCGAAACGATGCCGCCCTCCGTCAGGAGGGCCATGTCAACGGTGAAGGCAAGATGCTCAAGATCTACATGGCCCTCCTGACGGAGGGCGGCGCGGTTGCGTCTCGGGTTCTATAAACATGGCCCTCCTGACGGAGGGCACCGAAGGTGGTTTCTAAGGAGGACCGCCCGTACTGCCTGGTTCATACTCACTCGCCAAGTCGTTGTTTCAGCCCTCTAGCCGAACGATGCGCGCGCAATACGACGTCGTCGTTCTGGGCGCCGGACCCGCCGGACTGGCGACGGCCATCACGATGCGCCGCGAGACGCGGGCCAGCGTTCTCGTCGTCGATGCCGGTACTGCCGCGCGCGAACGGTTCGGCGAAAGCGTGACGCCGGATCTCCTCGTCCCGCTCAAACAACTAGGTTTGCGCGAGAGGTTTCGCGCCGGGGGTCACGCTCCCTGCCCGGGCAGCGCATCCATCTGGGGCGGCGATCGAGTTGGCTACAACGATTACATCCTGAATCCTACAGGCCCGGCGTGGCGTCTGCAGCGTCGGGCCTTTGACGAAATGCTGACCCGTGCCGCCCGCGAATCAGGCGCCGAGTTGTGCTGGGCCACGCGCTATCTTCAAAGCCTGCCCGGCGAAAAGGGTCATCGGCTGCTCCTGAGTGATCGCGAAGGCAAGAGTGAAGTTCGTGGAAGCTGGGTGGTCGACGCGACCGGGCCAGCCGCGCGATTCGCCTTACACGCCGGCGCTCGCCGCATCGTAGACGATCGCATGTACGGGCTTGCTCGCTACTCGACGATTTGTGCTGGAAGCATGACGATGCAAATCCTGCTCGAGGCGGATGAGGACGGCTGGTGGTACGCTGCGCGGCTCCCCGACGATCGAGTCGTCGTCCTGTTCGCAAGCGAAGTCGAAACTGCTCGCCGCCTAAAGGCAAGAGGCCATGAAGGATTCGAGCGATTGCTGGGCGCGACAAAACTCATCGCCCCGATCCTCGGGAAACTGGAACTCAAGGGCAAAGAGTACTCCGCGACGCCGGTTTACTCATCACGGCTTGATCGGCCGGAAGACGCAGGCTGGCTCGCAGTCGGCGACGCCGCGGCGAGCTATGATCCGATCGTCGCCCGAGGCATCACCAAGGCTCTCGAGGACGGAGTCGCCACCGGCCGCCACATTGCGGAACGCAGTGACAGTACGGGTTCTTACAGCGAACGCATCGCGGCCCGCTTTCGCATCTATGCCGAAACCCGCGCTCACTTATACGAAATCGAAAGGCGCGATGGGCCTTTCTGGCAGAAGCGCCGGGAACGTTCGCGGGCGATGGTGGTGCGTGCGAACGAGACGTGACGTGAGTTCAAGCGAATCATCCTGGAGATTGGGAATGGCTAAGGAGGCAACGGAACATGGGGTCGCGAGATTCTGCTCCGGTTGATGCAATGTTAGGCTCATCTGTTAGTATGCGACCCGTACCTTAACAATGTGACTTAGGAGGACAAGAATGCGAAACACGATTTTGGCGATCACCTTTGCGCTGGCTCTCGTGACTGGCTCCCCCGATGCAGCGGAGAAAAAGACTCCCAAGGCGGATGTCGGACCGGGGCGCATCGCCTGGTTTGATATCACCACGACCAACCTGGCGCAGTCCAAGGAATTCTACGGAAAGCTCTTCGATTGGAAATTCACCGCGCTCCAGGGCACTGATCTGGCGGTGGAGATCGTCTCAAGTGGCACGGCGATCGGCACGTTACGCCGCGCGGAGGGCAAGATCAGTCCGTTCAACGGAGTGGTCTATGTCCAGGTAACCGACATCCAAGCGAGCTGCAAGAAGGCGAAGGACCTGGGCGGAACGGTCGTGCCCGGATTTCCCTTCGACTTGTCCGACGGCGGCGGAGCCATCGGCTTGGTAGCCGATCCAGCCGGCCATCCGGTGGGCCTGTACTCGAGGACCGCGCTCGCGCCAAAGACGCCGTCCCCGGCCAAGTGAGGATTGCGGCTCCCTGCCATCAATGCAGAAGGCGCATCGGCTCGGAGCTTGGCTCTACTCGACGATTTGACTGACGAGAGCCCTCACTTAGCCGAGCGTTGCCTCTTTGCGAGCTTTGCGGTCCTTGGCGAGCTTTGCGCCAATGTATCGCTGTTTCTAGATGTGATAATGTGAGTCCGACAATGTTTAACTCCTTACGTCAACTGAGACCGCTTTATCTGAGGTGCACGTCTAAGATTCGAGTTGTATTAAGCGTCGCCGCGTGTTCATGCGCGCTTGCGGCAGCGAGTACTTTCGCAAGTTTGTTTTCTTTAAGCGTCTGCGCACAGCAGGCTGCGCCAGCGACACCGGTCGTGGTCCAACCCGGTGCGCCAGGTAAACCGACGCGGACTCTTCCCTCGACGACGAGGGCTACACTGCCGCCAGCCTCCGCGGCAGATGCGCAGTTCATGCAAGGCATGATCATGCATCACGCTCAGGCGGTTGAGATGACTGCGCTGATCGAATCGCATACCGAGAACAAGGATGTGAAGTCGCTCGGGGCGCGAATCAGCAGGTCGCAGTCGGACGAGATAAAGTTCATGAAACGGTGGCTGGCGTCTCGTGGACAGCCAACTTCGCTCGCGATGCACGACATGTCGGACATGAATATGTCGCACGAGTCGATGGCGCTTATGCCTGGGATGCTTACAGCGGAGCAGATGGAGGCGCTCAGGAAAGCGAGAGGTGAGGAGTTCGACGGTCTGTTCTTGACGGGGATGATTCAGCACCACGGCGGCGCGTTGACCATGGTGAAAGATTTGTTCGACACTGCGGGCGCAGGCCAGGACGCTGAACTGTTCAACTTCGCAACGGATGTAGACAGCGGCCAGCGCGCCGAAATCCGGATCATGCAAGGCATGTTGGAGAAAAAACCTTTAGGGGATAAACGATGAATCGAGTTCTTACGATAGCTTTCCGTTCGCTCGTAGCTTTCATTCTTTTGTGTTCGTGTTTCGCCGTTAAGACGCAGGCCCAGACGCCTTCGTCTCAAGAGTCAAAGAAACCAGCAGAAACTAAACCCGACCAAAAGAAAGCAGAAGAGGATCCGTTTGCGCCGGCGCCGGCGCCGCCGCTCCCAGCCGGAATGACCGGTTCGGATGCCAACGACCCGCGCGCCAAACTTACACCGGGTTGGTACGACGCAGGCGAAGTATCGAAGGGCCTGAAGCACCTCCAGCTCTTCAAGAAACCTGATGCGTTTCAACTCGACTCGGCCGATCCTAACAATGCGAAGGTGCAGAAGACCTTAGGTCTGATGGGCATTGCCGACCCTTCAAAGATGCCTAAGTCGATGCAATTGGTGATGGCTCAACTGGCGTTTGCAAACTCGGACATTGCGTTCCAGGGGAACCACCTGTTTCAGGGTAACTTTTATGGCATGAATATCTTTGACATCTCGAATCCCGCTAAGGTGAACTTGGTAACGTCGATGATTTGTCCGGGCGGACAGGGTGACGTGTCGGTCTACAAGAACTTGATGTTTATGTCGGTCGAGCAGCCAAATGGCCGCCTCGATTGCGGCACACAGGGATTTCCGCCGGGACCTCCGCCGGCCCCAGGCGAAGAGAAAAAGCCGCGCCTTCCTGCGCCGCAAAAAGATCGGTTCCGCGGCGTGAGGATCTTCGATATAACCGACATCAGGAATCCCAAACAGGTAGCCGCAGTGCAAACTTGCCGCGGCTCGCACACCCATACGCTTGTAGTCGATCCGAAGGATAAGAACAACGTCTACATCTACGTATCCGGCACATCGTTCGTGCGTCAGGGTGAGGAGTTGCCCGGGTGTTCAGGTGAGGTTCCAGACAAAGACCCAAACACCGCTCTGTTTCGCATAGACGTAATCAAAGTTCCGCTGGCGGCGCCGCAAGATTCGAAGGTGGTGAA
>JBGQGO010000257.1:0-7783 GCA_041497455.1 Blastocatellia bacterium
CCGGCTTCCCGGAGAGTTCTCGCGGTGCCGCCCGTGGAGATAATCTCGACCGAGGCGCGGGCGAGCCTGCGAGCGAAAACAACCAGGCACGTTTTGTCGGATAAGCTTATGAGTGCGCGAGTGATCTTCTTCAATCTGCTCCTTTGTCAGGGGGTGTGATTAAGAGTGGCACGACCATAAAAGTATCCTGCGCGAATACCACCCACGGCAGTGGGTGGATTGTTCAGATCCAGCCTACAACGCAAGCGGCCCCGCGCCTTTGTTTCTTGTCATCTCCCTCTCCCCTCGCGGCGCGAGGGGAGAGGAGGAGAGGAAAACGGGAATCCCAGGTGCCCTCTATGTGTAGGCTGGGCTTGAACCATCCACCCACTGCCGTGGGTGGTATTCCCGGAGTTCTCACACGATTCTCGGCAGTGGGTGGATGGCTCAAGCCCAGGCCGCTCAGCGCGGTGTACATTAGCATATTCTGTAAGTCACTCGTCGATCCATTCCTGGGTGAGCAGCCGGTCATAGTCGAACCCGCTGCGGCGGCCTTCCCATCTTGCGATCAGGTAGACCACGGTTCCTACCGCCACCCATACGAGCAGGAGCTGCCAGATCGTAAGCCCTCCTTGTCCAGGCGGAAGGCTCGCGTGCTGGGCTATGTCGCGCGCGATGGTCACCACGGTCAGGTAGATCATCGAAGCGAGCGAAACAAGCCCGAGGATGACCAGCAACGCTGGATGAAGTCTTACGCGAGCCTTCTTGTATAGCTCAGGACGAATAAACGGAAGAGCAATCAGCGACGCGCTGTGCAAGCCGTAGACGAGAAACATCCCGACGATCGCGATGTCCAGAACGTAGCCGAAACTCTTCGTCCACAGCAGCGCGAGCGCGATGACCGCGTTCACCACCAGGCTCACCCACGGCGTGCGAAACCTCACGCTCACTCGCGACAGCCATTGAGGCAGTATTCGGTCCTCGCCTAAGACGTAGAGTATTCGCGCCGGCACGAACAGCGTTGCGTTCAGGCAAGTCGAGAAGGCCATCATCGCCCCGACTGTCACCACCGCGCCGCCCCACTGCGGCAGATACCTTGCGGCCGCCTCGCTCATCGCGTAAGGCGAACGGGCGAGCTCCTGATACGGCATCACGCCGAAAGCTACAAGCGACATCAGGAAAAACATCACCATCGAAATCAAAATGCCATTGATGAAGATCGCCGGGAGCGACTTGCGTGAGTCTTTCGTTTCTCCCGCGGTTTGCGCGAGGCCTTCGAACCCGGCATAAGCAAAGAACAGCGGTGGCAGCACAGCCAGGAAGCCCCTGTCGCCTTCGGGCGTGATCGTCGCCCAGAAGCCGTGAGGGAACATCGGCGAAAAGTTCTTCGACTGAATCGCGAACAAGCCAGGCACTACCAGAACGACGATCGCTAGGCACTTTACGATGACCATAACGGTCTGCAGCCAACCGTAAAACTTCACGCCGAGCAGGTTGAACACGAAAAAGAAAAACATCGCCGAAGTCGCGATGACCGCTTCGCCGAGACTCGGATCGCCTTTGTAGCTTCGCCCGAGCGCTTCGCCGAAGGGCAGCACGCCCGCGAACCACTCGTCCATGCCGGGATAAAAGAACTTCAAGTACTGGGCAAGCGAGACGGAAAGAATCACGAGCGCTCCGATGTAGGAGAGCCACTTGAGCCACATCGCGACGAAGCCGAGGTAGAAGCTGCGAGTGGTGCGCGAGATGTGCAGGTACTCGCCGCCAGATCTGGTCCCGAGCGGCGTTGAGAGATACACCGAGTACGCGACTGCGGTGACCAGCACGACCGGTGCGAGGACGAGATACGCCAGCGGCACGGAAGGTCCCGCGACGGCACCCGACTTGCCGGTGACGACAAAGATGCCCGAGCCGACCAGTATCCCAATTATGGTGGCGTAGCTTTCGAGCTTAGTGAGCTCGCGCTTGAGTTCGATCTTTGGAGATTCTTTTTGCTGAGCGGCTCCAGCCAACGAGTTCACCCCTGATGAGGTTGATCGAATGAGGAGAGGATTGTGCCAGCAGCACGGTGGATTGTCCACGCGAAAGACGAAGTGGAAGCCGGGGAGTTTCTTGTCCGGGGAAGCCGTCAATAAGCTCAGCCTGAGCGCCAGCGCGTTATGGCAACAATCGATTGCCGAGTCTTGTTCGCTCGCACAGTAGTGAAGCTAACCAAGGTCGGCGGTTAAGGTCGGAGAGGTTGCTGTAGTGAATATGACCGCTGAAAGGCGCGTGATTGAGGAACGAAAACGCGGCTGCGACCCATTGGGCGGCATCGATTGGAGAATTGACTTCGCGCGTCCTATACTCAAGCCTTCGTAGAGCGCGGAGACCCAATCGGTATGCCAGACGTGAGGCCGGAAGAAGACCAGCCGTCTGAGGTTCAAACAAGACGCGCATCCGCGCTAAGCGACGCAGCGCCTTTGTTGGTGACCGTTGCCGCCGGGCTCATCTGTTACGGGCTCTTCTACAATCGCGGACTGGGGCTCTCCGTTATCGGCTACAGCATCGCGCCGGCCGAGCGCGTGATGCAGGGCGAAGCGCCTTATCGCGACTTCCTCTTCAACTACACTCCCGGGATTCTCTGGGTGAACGCGCTGTTGATGAAAGCGTTTGGCGTGACGCTCATGGCCACGCGGATTGGATTGTTCGCGTTCAAGGTGCTCACTCTGATTACGCTGTACCAGGTCGCTCGAAGGCTCACTAGCCGATGGGCGGCGCTCGTGCCCGTTGCGCTCACTCTGGCCTGGCTCGGTCACCAGCAAGCATTCAACGTCTATCCGGATCAGTATCTTGTGCTGTTTGCGCTGGCAGGCCTGAGCTGCATGCTCAATTACGATGAGACGGGTCGCGCTCGGTGGCTGTTGCTTTGCGGATTGGCGATCGGCCTGGTCTTCGTCTTCAAATACAATGTAGGCGTTTTGCTGTTCGGTTCCGGGGGGATTGCGATCGTCGCGAGAGAGTTAATGATGACTCGCCGCATCGGAGTTGCCGCGCGTAAGGCCGGCGTGTACCTGATTGGCTTCGGCGCAGTCGCCGGAGCGCTTGCCGGATATCTTGCTTACAACCATGCGTTCGGAGCGATGATCAACCACTTCCTGCATCACGCGGCTGAATACAGCGAGACCCGCTCGGTGACGCTTCCGCCTGCCGGAGTCGTTCTGCCGGCGGCGCTGGCGTCGCTTGCAGCAATCATTGTTGGCACGGTCATGCTTCGAAGGAGTCCGCGATTCTTTGGAGCTTACGTCCTCGCCGTGCTGGCCATCGGTTCGATCATTCTGTTGGCGCCCGGTAGAGCGGCTCTCCTCAACGAGTCTGCGATCGCCTCTGTCGCGTATTTCCCGCCTCTGATTTTCGCGGCGGCGTTTGTGACGGCGATCTGGCAGTTGAAGAACAAGGAAGGAAGCGCAGCAAGCTGGTGGCGCGACAACGGCGCGATAACCATTACAGGATTGTTCGCGATCGCCGTCTACCTCGAAGTCTTCCCCCGAGCCGACTTTTACCACCTCGTCCGCGTGCTGCCGCCGGTGTTGTTGTTCTTCTTCGCTCTTCTCGTCCGATGCGCGCCTGCTCTCAGGGAGCATCTGCGAACATACGTCACTTCAGCTAGTCGAGTTGCTTTGCTCACTGTTTCAACGCCGCTCGTTTTTCTGCTGCTCGCCGGAGTGCAGGATACCTGGGCGCCTGAGTTCGATTCAGGATTTCGTTTTAGAGACAACCGCGAGCTGAACATCGAGCGAGGGCGCGGGATCTTTGTCGAAGAGAAACAAGCCGAGTTGACCGAAGGTCTCGTGCAACTGATTCAAGCCAACAGCTCACAGGACGACTACATATTCTCTTTCGCGCAGCGAGGCAGCGCTCTTTACTTTCTCGCGGCTCGCAGGAATCCGACTCGCTTCGTGTGGTGGAGATCGGTGGGGATCAGTGCGGCAGAAAGGGAAGCGGTGATGACGATGATCGCCAAGCGCCGCGCGAAGCTCATCGTGGTTCAAGACGTCGCCGCAACGCAGGAGATTCAGGATTTCATCGGCGATAACTACGATCAGATCGGAACCGTGGCCGACATAGCGGTCTACGGACTGAGATAAGAGTTCGTGGTTCGGCCTTCAGGCGGAAGTTCGTATGTTAGTCTCTCCCGGCGAAGAGCTACGAACTTCCGCCTGAAGGCCGAACTACGAACTCTTCATTTTCTCGCGCAACTCCGGGCAGCAGGGTTGCCTGCGCTTCCAGGATAACAGCGATGACAATCTCACCGCCAATTGACAGCGGCGCGTCAAGCAGAGAACGGCTCATTGAATTCGTGACCGCCGCTGCGGTGTTGGCGGCAGCGGCCGGAGCCTATGCGCTTTTGTTCAATCGCTCGAACGTCCTCTCTCATTCGATCGGCTACAACCTCTACGCGTCGGAGCGGGTGATGGAAGGCGCAGTGCCTTATCGTGATTTTCATACCCTTTATCCGCCTGCGACGTTCTACCTGAACGCGGCGTTGTTCAAGTGGCTTGGCGTCTCGCTGCTCAGCGCGCTGCTTGGAGTGCTGGTATTCAAAGTCCTGACCGTTGTGGTGATTTATTTGAGCGGCCGGCAAGTGATGCCGCGAGCGTGGGCGCTGGCAGCGGCGCTTTCGTCGCTTCTTTGGCTGAGACCAAACGGACCTTTCAAATCCGTTCCGATGCACTATGGCGCGTTGTTACTGGCGCTTGCGATGTGCCTGTTGTTGAAGTATCAGAATCGCCGGAAGCTGGTCTTCATAATTCTGGCGGGCGCATCGCTCGGATTGGTTGCATTGTTCAAGCACAACATCGGGGCTTATGCGCTTGCGGGTTCGGTTGTGCTGCTTGTTGCTGAAGAGGGTACGCTGAGGTACTGGTTCACTGCTGATTTTAGGAACTATCGCCGTCCGTTCATCCTGTTAGCCGGCTGTTGTGCGGTGATAGTCCCGGCGTTGGTTTACATGCAGGTGAACCGCGCGCTCGCGCCGATGATAAGGACTCTGCTGTTCGGGCCGGGCGAGTTCCTTCTGAGCAGGCTTGCCATTCCACTGTCGCCGGTTGCTCCTGTTCTGTTGGTAGCGGCGCTAGCGGGGAGCGCGTACGCCTTGCACAAGCTGCGCGGCCGTCCAGCAATCGGAGCCGGGCTCTTGGTGATCTTGATTGCGGCGATCTCTGTTTTCGTGTTACGCAGAAATCAAGCGGACGTCAATCAGATCATCTTCTACCTGCCAATGCTAGTGCTCGGGTGCGGGCTGGTGATCGCTGTACTCAGCAAGGCAGTCGCCTTAGCCGAGCGGCGCGCGCTGCTGATCGTGTTTGTTTTCTCAGCAGCCGCGTTGATGGAACTGTTCCCGCGCTTCGCCCGCGAGCAGTCCATCGCCGCAATGCCGTTCGTGATGCTGTTCCTGTTTTACTCGCTTTACTTGTTGAGACCGGCGGTAAGAGCCTTCGCTGTCGGGACGCTGCAATATCGGTTAGCGCTGGCTGTGCTGCCGATGACATTCTTACTGATAGAAGGGCGGTTGTTCTTCAGCACCTACTTTGACAGCGATCTTCGATTCAAAGCGGACACAGAGGTCGGCGCCGAGCGCGGCCACGGCGTGTACTTTCCAGCGGCGACCGCTGGGGTAATCGACAATGCTGTCAGCTACATTCAGCAGCGCGTGCCAACCGTCGGCAATGCCTTTGCGCAGTCCGATGCCGGAACGTCTCTGTTGTTCCTCTCGAATCGGCGTAACGTGTCTAACGCGCAGTTCTGGATCGGCGTCGGCGTGACGCAAGAAGAACGCGCCGCGACGCTCGACCGAATTGACAAGAGCCAGACTAAACTGATAATCACCAGCGACGAAGTTCTTGCAGCCGAAAAGTACGAACCGCTGCGTGACTACATCGAGCGAAACTTTAAGCCGGCCGTACGGTTTGACGACGTGCTGATGCTGGAGAGATGAGGATTGACGCAACCGTGTCTGTGATGACCGAGGAAAAACGAGAGACGTTTGAAGAAGAGATTCGGCTTGATAGTTTCTTCAAGTGGGTCTGGCGTGGCAAATGGTTAATCATCTTCCTTGTGGTGGTCGCGAGCGGGCTGGCGGCGGTGATGGGGCTAAGACAGCCCGAGTTTTACACCTCCGTTGCGCTCATCGAAGTTGGCCATGTTTGGGGCAAGCCGCTCAAGGATATTTACATCACCGTCGAGATCGCAAACAGCCCGGGCTTCATCCAGGACGTCGCCGCTAAATCAGGCGTGAAGCCCGGTCAGCTCGGCCGGAGTGTTCAGGTGGGCGCTCTTGAATCAGGCGTGCCGCACTCAATATATCCCATTCTGATTCGGGTGACCGCCAAGACTGAAAGCGCCGGCGAGTCGGTGAGGCTCGCCGAGGCGGTCGCGGATGAGATAGTCGCGCGTCACGAGAAACTTTTTGAGGAAGCGATTGCGCCGCACCTCGAGCGGCAGCACTCGCTCGAACAGCGGCTGAAAGAAATCGGGTCGCAGCCATCTGATCGTGACTTTGCATTCAAGCTCGAAGCTGAACTCGACGAGGTAAGAGCTAGCAACTCATCGCCGACCTCGACTGAGAAGACTCACCTTGTTGAGAAAGTCGTAGCGGGCGCTACGATTCGCCCGGATATTTGGCGAGGCGCGGCAACCGCAGGGTTGATAGCAGCAATTGCCGGAGTCGCGGTCGCGTGCCTGGTGGGCTACTACAAGTGAAGAGTCTGCTTAGAGAACTGCTGTTCCCGCTGATCGCCGTCGTCGCGGCGTTTTTGGTGGGCGGCGTCATCGTGTGGATGGTCGGCGACAGTCCGCTGTTGGTATACGAGCTGTTCTTCACCAGCGCGTTTGGCTCGATCGATGGCATTGGCTACACGCTGTTCTACGCCACTCCGTTGATCTTCACCGGGCTCGCGGTAGCAGTAGCGTTCAAGTGCGGCCTGCTGAACATCGGCGCCGAAGGTCAACTAATCGTCGCGGCTTTTGCAACGGCGTGGGTGGGCTTGGTGCTGCCAGGCTGGCCCTGGTTGCTGGTAGTGCTGCTGGCGATGATCGCAGCGGTCCTCGTCGGCGGAGTGTGGGCTGGGATACCAGGCGTGCTCAAAGCGAAGTTCGGCGCACACGAAGTCATCACAACGATCATGATGAACTTCATTGCGGCCGGCCTGGTCAGCTACCTGACTCAGTATCACTATCGCAAGCAGGGCGACCCGATACTGGAGACGTTGCCTATAGCGGAGTAGGTAAGCGGCTCGATCGTCGGACCTCACATTCCACGGATGAGCGCGCTGCTTGCTCCTCTCGGAATAAGCTTTCCGGATCGATTGCCGTTGAACCTGGCGTTCCTGTTCGCGCTCGCGGCGTGTGTGATCGTTTACATTTTCTTGTGGAAGACGAAGTGGGGCTACGAGCTGCGAGCGGTCGGCGAAAACCCATCGGCTGCGGAGTACGGCGGCATTTCGATCGCGCGCAACATTGTGATCGCGATGTTCATTTCGGGGATGCTTGCCGGAATGGTTGGAATCAACGACGTGCTGGGCTATCGCTATCGGTACTATCACAACTTCTCGGCGAACTACGGCTTCACCGGAATTGCGGTGGCGTTGCTCGGGCGGAGTCATCCGGCTGGTGTGCTGCTGGCAGCGATTCTATTTGGCGCGCTTATAAGGTCGGGCCTGTTCATAGACATCTTCACCGACAACGTATCGAAGGATTGGGTTGTGATCTTGCAGGCCATCATCATCTTGTTCGTTGCATGCGAAGGGATGTTTAGAGGCGGCGC
>JBGQGO010000258.1:0-7762 GCA_041497455.1 Blastocatellia bacterium
ATCAATAGAATACGCTTCGAAACGCTCTACCAGCTATACTTTGCTCCAGAGCCAACCCCTGGGCAGATAGCAATGGAGAAGTTTCTGTTGGAGTGCGATTAGGCATCTGACTGACAGAAGATATTTGCGGAGGTAGTAAAGAGATATCGGGTAAGTTTTACACCCCTGTGGGTAGCTAGACCTTCTTCGCCGTAGGTTTTGTAGAATTATTTAGCCACCCTCGACTTTTTCGTTGCCCTTGGGAGCTATCGTCCGTTTTTGGCCCATATGCGTAGATTTTTCAACATACAGTCCGCCCCAGAAGCACACTCACCACCTCGGGAAATCTGTTCTAGAGTAAACCTCGTTTCTGATGGATTGCAAACACGCCTTGACCTGATGCCGCGTAGAGAATAGAATCCTCCACTACTAGTTCGCCGCAGGAACCCCGGAACTCCTCACAGCAGAATTGCAAGATTGATAGAGACTATTGCCCCTATGAAGCTGAAGCGAACAGTTCTTCCCTTTATAACATGGATGCTGATTGTCAGCTCGGGTGTAGCGCACGACGCCAACAATCGCAGGCGGTTCGGAGAGCCTCGCATAATCCCTCTGCCTTCAGGTGTAGTAGTCGACCAATGCATTACCCCGGTGATTTCCTCCGGCGGCGACGTTGCGTTTATCTCGTCGGTTATGACCGGGGCGCTCATTTCATTCAGCGTCACATCAGGCAGAGTCCTATCATCGGTGAGCTTCGGCGAGGTAGCCGGTATTATCACAATGGTTGAAACTGACAAGCGCAGGTTGATTGCGCTGCCGACAGCCAACGATCCCGATCATGGCCATCCTGCAACCGTCAGCATCATTGATGCCGCCGATGCGGAACGCCCTGAAAGAGTCGCACTAGTCGAGTTGCCGGTTGACGCTCATCTAACACCTACTACTCGCGCGCTATTGACGACTGACGGGCGCTTTGGAGTGATCGCATCATGCTTTAACCAACCCGCGTTATTCTCGTTCAGCGTTGAAACCGGGAAGATCACTTCTACCGTCAAACTCTCCGGGTGGCCATCAGAGATGGCGATGTACGACGGAAAGAAACCCAATCCAGATTCTCTGGTTGCGGTGGTGAGCGCCGAGTCAAATACGCTTAGCATAATCAAGCTTGATCAATTGGGAAGGCTGAGTCCGGGAAAGACTTTCAGTCACATTGGCGTGCGATTCGATGTCTCGAACAACCCGGCTTTTAGCTCTGATGGTCAAATCGTGTACGTTGCATTCTGTGATGGCGAATATGTCTTTTCAATTGATACGCAGAAGGGCAAAGCCTTGGGCGTAATCAGGCTCATATCGGCCCCCCACCGAATCACCGTGACTAAAGATCAGACCGGAAGTGATCTAATCGGCGTAACGCGAATCGGGCAGCCCGGCAAGAAGCCCAGCGGAGTCACTATCCTGACATACGATAAAGGTCTGTTCACCATTAAAGCGGAGTTTACGCCTCCCGACGACATTCAATTCTCGCGCGTGAGCAACGTCGTATTCGACGGAGATGCCGCAGTGGCTTTCATTGGCTCGAAGAGCGGGTTTCTGTTCGCGTTTAATACAAAGACCGGCGAGCTTGAGTCTCATAAGGCCATAGGAAACGAGGTGCGGGGTTTTGCGTTGAACAATTCCACGCGCAAGCTCATAGGTGTGCGCTCTACGGCGAAAACTGATGAGATTGCCGTAATCGGTTTTGATCAAGCTGACACAAGAGCGCCCACCGCGCGGGTAACCTCAAAAGTAGTACCGGAGATAAGAAAAGTCAGCACTGATGCTACTCAGCTACGCATAACGATTGAAGGCACAAATTTCAGCAAGGGCACGACACTTGAGTTCGTCAAAGCGGGTGATGTCGTTCTGCGGAAGATCCCAGTCGTTCTCTCAGACAAACAACTTTTCATCACGGTCCCGACAAAAACGCTTGAGGCGCTGGGCAAGTTCGACCTGCGCGTTATTACCACTGATAAGGCAACATCAAACGCTGTGACGATTGAGCCGTTTTCCGTTCAGTCGGGGGTTCCTGTTGTCTCGACAGCCGTGAAGACAAAGCCGCCGCCTTCTCCCGGACCTGTGGTCGTCCGGGAACCGCAGAACGCGCCGGTGGTCGCGAAAACAAAAGCTTCGCCATCCCCGAAAGTGGCGAGTGCAGTGCAATCGGTGCGTACACTCGCGGCCAACGGCGGCTTACGCATCTTCGTGGAGACCGACGGAGAGGCCAAGTTCCAAGACTTCACTCTCACCAACCCTGCCCGTATCGTCATAGACATTCTGGGAGTGCAAAACACATTTGGGAACAAAGTCATACCCGTGGACTCAGGGATGATCGACCGTGTGAGGGTTGGACAACCAAAGCCAGGAGTCGTGCGCGTTGTCCTCGATACCAACGCTACCGTTGGCTATAGCCTAACGCGCGAGGGCAGATCGCTCATCATCGACGTGGGGCTCAAATCTCCGGCAGTCGACCCACCTACCCAACCGTAGATGAATATTGATATGAAGAAATGGTGCCGAAGGGGGGACTCGAACCCCCACGGGTTGCCCCATACGCCCCTCAAACGTACGTGTCTACCAGTTCCACCACTTCGGCTTTTTGGAGAGAGTCGGAAATTCCCAAACTTCACCCGTTTGCTCGCGCCCGACAGCCGCGCTAGTTCTTCTTGTCCGTGGCAGGCTTCGCCGCGTCTTTAGTAGCGGCAGGCTTGGCCGGTCCTTTCGCTCCTTGATCCGCTGGCTTCGCCGTGGGAGCCACAGCCGGTTGGTTTGCCGGCGGAGTTGTGCCCGATGAACCTAGGGGTGTCTCTACCGGAGCAGCCGGAACCACCGGCGTTGCGGGTGCCTGCTCCGCCGGGCCAACGCCTTCGCCAAGCGACCTCTTGTCAAACAGGCCCGGAATCGCGAAGAGGAACGCGATCAAGAAGAACGCTATCGCAGCGGTTATCGTGATCTTCGCCAAAACAGTCTGAGTGCCTCGCGGGCCAAACGCCGCGGAATTCACTCCGCCGCCAAACACCGCCGACGCGTCCGATTTGCCCGGCTGCAACAGCACGAACATTATCAGCGTGAAGCAAGACACAATGTAGAGAACCGTCAGAATTGTTCCAAGCACTTCTTGACTCCTATCTGCGCTCTTTGTAGTTAACAATCCGCGCGAACGAATCGGCTTCAAGGCTCGCCCCGCCGACTAGTCCGCCATCTATGTCAGCCTGATCCATCAACGCCACGACGTTGTCAGCCTTCACGCTTCCGCCATACAGGATCCTTGTTTCCTCTGCTACCCGGACTCCGAACATGGCGCCGAGTCGGGATCGGATGAAAGCGTGCATTTGTTGGGCTGTTTCAGGCGTCGCAGTCCGCCCGGTACCAATTGCCCATACCGGTTCGTACGCTACGATGATACGAGAGGCCTCTGACACAGTCAAGTTACGCATTCCTCCGGTCAGTTGTGCTTCGACGACCTGCTCCGCACGCCCGGCATCTCGCTCCTCCAGCCGCTCCCCCACACAAAGAATCGGAGATAGTCCGGCGCCGAGGACCGCGCGAATCTTTGAGCTCACCGTATCGTCAGTCTCGCCGTAGTACTGCCGCCTCTCGGAATGACCGATGATCGCCCAGCTCGCGCCAGCGTCTTTGATCATCCCCGCCGAGACCTCGCCGGTGAACGCGCCGGGGCCGGGGTCTGCCGCGGCGTCCTGAGCAGCAACCTGGACGTTTGAGCCTTCAAGCCGGTCCGACACCGTTTTGATCGCCGTGAATACCGGCGCGATCACAATCTCGCAGTGGGTCGAAGCCACCACAAGCGGCTTGAAAGCCCGGACGAATTCCAGCGCTTCAGGAATCGTCTTATACATCTTCCAATTTCCGGCTATTATCGGTCGTCGCATCTTGCTAACCCTCCCGCAATTACTTGCTGGGAGCTTCTAACTTCTCTCCGCGAACCATCACGATGTTCAGTGCGCCTGTTTGCTGGTTCTTCTTTACTTGCACTTTCGCGCTGTTGTCTTCTCCCTTTTTCAGGTTCCATTCAGAGAATTCCGGATCAATGATCTTGTCGATCACAGTCCACTTGTTGTCCTTGATCACCTTCTCGTAAAAAGCTGTGATTTTTGCCATCGGATCGGTGGTAGTGAACCCGAGGGCCATCGTGTTCACTCCTTGCATTGGACCGAGCTGGGCGCTAACCCTGTACGCATTCGGATACGCGGGCAAGTCTTTTATCCCACCTGTCGCTTGATCCAGGAATGAGGGGCTCTTGAAGGCGACCGGAGGCGGTGCAGGCGCTGGTTGAGCGGCTTCCGTCGCCGCCGGCGGCTCGGCTGCAGCCGGCGCCGGTGCGGTTGCTTGAGCCTCGGCGTTCTGATTCTGATTCCTCGACGTCCTGTTCGCGTCCATTTCGCTGTACGCAGGCTTGTGAGCGCAGCCGGCTAACCCCGCAATCACAGCCGCCGCCAACGACAGACACAGCAATCTTGCTTCTTCGTTCATCCGATTCCTCTTCCTTAAGGCTTTTCTATTTATCGGTCAATGCCGCAACACCGGGCAGAATGTCCCCAGCCAGAAACTCTAGCGAGGCGCCGCCACCGGTCGAAACGTGAGTGATGCGATCCGCGACTCCGGCCTCGGTAATCGCCGCGACCGAATCGCCTCCGCCGACTATGCTAGTCGCTTCAGCCGCGGCGACGGACTGTGCAATGGCCCGAGTCCCAACGTCGAAAGGCGGATGTTCGAACATTCCCATCGGCCCGTTCCACACGATCGTTTTAGCGTTACTGAGCTTCTCTGAGAACTCCTCAATTGCGTCCGGCCCAATATCAAGCCCAGCTTCTTGTGGCTTGATTTCTGTCACCGGGCAAACACGCGGCGATGTAGCCTGCGGATCAGTGTCCCACGCTGCCTTGTCGACAACCAGATTGTCGGTTGGAAGCAGAAGGCTGACTCCTCGCTCGCGTGCACGGCTGAGCAGACCGCGCGCAAGATCCAGCTTGTCGTCTTCAACCAACGAACGGCCCGTCTCGAGTCCCTGAGACTTCAGAAACGTGTAAGCCATCGCGCCGCCAATCAAGATCGCGTCCGCCGATTTCAACAGGTTCTCGATCACGGCGATCTTATCCGAAACCTTCGCGCCGCCAAGGATCACAACGAACGGCCGCTCCGGATGCTCGAGCGCCTTGCCAAGGTACTGCAGCTCTTTCTCCATCAACAGCCCTGCAGCCGACTGTTTCACAAAATGCGTGATGCCCTCGGTCGATGCGTGAGCGCGATGAGCTGTCCCAAATGCGTCGTTGACGTACACATCCGCAAGCTCGGCGAGCTGGCTCGCGTACTCTGGATCGTTCTTCTCCTCACCGGCATGGAAGCGCACGTTCTCGAGCATCAATGCTTCACCTGGCTTAAGTGCCTCAACCAGCGCGCGCGCTTCATCGCCGACCGAGTCCGGCGCCAGCCGCACTTCTTTGCCAAGCAACTCAGACAGCCGTCGAGCCGCCGGCGCCAGCGAGTACTTCGGATCGGGCTTGCCCTTCGGTCTTCCCAGGTGAGACGCCAACACCACACGAGCGCCGCGTTCAAGCGCGTATCGAATCGTCGGCAGCGCGGCGCGTATTCGAGTGTCATCTGTCACGTTGCCGCTGTCGTCGAGCGGCACGTTGAAGTCGACACGCATGAACACGCGCTTCCCGTTCACATCCAGATCGGTGATTGAGAGCTTAGGCATAGGAAAGTGATTCATGATTCGTGATGCGCGGTTCATTTGGACTGCGGCGGCAAGGTACTCCGCGACGCCGCTTTGGTTTCCGATTCGCAAAGAAAAAGCGGCGTCGCGGAGTACCTTGCCGCCGCAGTCCAAATGAATCACGCATCACGCATCAATCTTATAGTCCCTGTTCGGCGACGTACTTGATCAGGTCGACCACGCGGCAGGAATAACCCCACTCATTGTCGTACCACGAGAGCAGCTTCACCATGTTGCCCTCGATCACGCCCGTGTATGGCGCGTCCAGGATCGACGAGTGAGAGTTCCCGCGAAAGTCGACCGATACCAGAGGCTCTTCGGAGTATTGAAGTATGCCTCGAAGAGGCCCGTCGGCTGCCTTCTTCATCGCCGCGTTCACTTCTTCCTTGCTTGTGTTTTTGGCAACTTCAGCAACGAAGTCAACGATCGAAACGTTCGGCGTCGGAACGCGCAACGAGATTCCATCAAGCTTGCCCTTCAACTCCGGCAACACCAGGCCGATCGCTTTAGCCGCGCCGGTAGTCGTCGGGATGATCGAAAGCGCTGCCGCGCGAGCGCGACGCAGATCGCTGTGAGGCAGATCGAGCAGCCGCTGATCGTTCGTGTAGGAGTGGATCGTGTTCATCAGCCCTTTGACAATCGTGAAGTTCTCGTGCAGCACCTTCGCAATCGGACCGAGGCAGTTGGTCGTGCACGATGCGTTCGAGATTACGTGATGCTCTTTCGGGTTGTAAGCCTTCTCGTTGACGCCCAAAACGATGGTCACGTCTTCATTCTTGGCCGGAGCCGTTATGATGACTTTCTTCACCGTATCGTGAAGGTGCTTGGCGGCGTCATCGCGCTTGGTGAACAATCCGGTGGACTCGATGACGATCTCCGCGCCAACCGACGCCCAGTCGATCTTTCCCGGATCACGCTCAGTAAAAACCTGGAACTCATCGCCGTTGACCGAGATGGTTTTGTCGGTAGCTTTGATATCGGCGTCCAGATTGCCAAGCACCGAGTCGTACTTGAGCAGATGCGCCAGAGTTTTCGTGTCGGTAATGTCGTTGACCGCGACGAAGTTGATGTCCCCGTGCTCGAGCGACGCCCGAAGCACGTTGCGCCCGATGCGCCCGAAACCGTTGATGCCTACTTTGATTGCCACCTTTTCACCTCCCGTTTATGAGTCCACACTGCATGACGACGTTTGCCGTCGAAGGTTAACAGACGAGGTTATCGAACGGGTTCTCGCTTGTCAAGAAACTGACAAATTGTCGTCGATTTAGCCATAATGCGCTTCGCCAACATTCGCGTTATTCGCGGATCGTCTTCTTCACAGCCCCAACAATCGCCGTGCGATCGATGCCATACGCTGCAAGCAACTCTTCAGGCTTGCCCGAGCGTGGAACTTCGCGCACCGCGAGTTGATAAACCCGGATTCCCGACGGCGAGACCGCGCTCGCAACAGCGTCGCCGATTCCGCCCCAAGCTGCATGATCCTCGACGGTGATGATTAGATTGTTCGTAGCCTTGCCAGAAGCCCGGAGAGTCTCTTCGTCGACTGGCTTAACCGAAAAGAGATCGACCACCCGTACCGATATGCCTTCTGCCTTGAGCTGATCATACGCCGCGAGCGCTTCAAACAGAGTCACGCCGCTCGAGACAAGAGTCGCTTTGTCATCGCTGCTCTGCCTGATCACCTTAGCGAGCCCGATCTCGAACTGCTCATCCTTTGAATAAATCACCGGCGTCTTCGGTCGGCTCGTTCGAATGTAAACTATCCCTCGATGCTCGGCGGCGAGACGAACGGCGTGTTCAGTCGCGATCGCGTCCGACGGATACAAGACCGTCGAGCCTTCGATCGCTCGCATCATCGCCAGGTCTTCAAGCGCCATCTGCGACGGCCCGTCTTCGCCGATCGACACTCCTGCGTGCGACCCGCACAGCTTCAAGTCCGCTTGCGAGACCGCCGCCATGCGAATGTGATCGTAAGCGCGCGTCAAAAAGCATGCGAACGTCGACGCGAAC
>JBGQGO010000259.1:0-7757 GCA_041497455.1 Blastocatellia bacterium
TCAGTCGGTGAACATTATCACCGGCGGGTTCCCGGCAGAGTTCGGGAATCGCTTCGGCGGAATCCTCGACATCGTCACCAGGACGGGCTTCGATGCAAACAACCACGGGAGCCTGACGATAGGCGCCGGTGATTATCTCAGGGACAATGCCTCGGCAGACTTCGGCGGACACTCAGAGCGCTTAGGATATTTTTTCTACGCTCAAGCCTTCCAGAGCGACAGGTTTCTGAATACGCCGGAGCCGCAGCGTTTTCACGATCGCGGGCGTGGCTCGCGCAGCTTCGCCCAGTTCGACTACAGGGCGGGCTCAAACGATTTCTTCAAACTCGCTCTGACCGGCGACGGTACGAACTTCGAGCTGCCCAACACGACCGAAGATGAGCTGCGCGGCAGAGATTTCTTTCAGCGCAACCGGGAGCAGACGGCGGTGTTTTCATGGGAACACATGTTCGGCTCAGCATCAGCGGTCTCGACCTCGCTCTACGAAAGGCTTGCGAGCGCGCGGCTGCTCCCGACCTCAGATCCATTCTCGATACAGGCCGGCGGCTTGCGCAACGATATCACTCTGGGCGCAAAGAGCGACTACTCTCTTTTCATCGGATCTCGGCACGCGATCAAGACCGGCATAGACCTGACGCTCCTCAGGTTGCGTGAGGACTCTAGCTTCGATCCGCGCGACAACGAGGTAGAGATCGAGCCGTTCGACTTTCGCGGACGCAAGACGGGCGGGCAGGCGAGTTTCTACATTCAGGACCAGTTGCGGCCGTTCAAGAAGTTCACCGCAAATCTCGGCCTACGTTACGACCAATACAGCGTCGTCACCAGCGGTCACGCTCTGAGCCCGCGCATCAATCTTGCCTATGCGCTGAATTCGGGTCACACGGTGCTCCATTTTGCTTACAATCGTTTCTTCGCGCCGCCGCCGATAGAAAACCTTCTACTGTCAGCAAGTCTGGGATTCGAGGGCAATCCGGCGCGCATATCTCGAAGCAATCACTTCGAAGCCGGGGTCACTCACTCGCTGCGGAATCACCTGGTGTTGCGATTGACCGGTTACTGGCGGTCTGACAAGAACTCTTTCGAGACGAGTGAGCTTGCCAACGTAAGAATATTTGCGCCTACGACGTTTGATCTTGGCAAGGCGTATGGCATTGAGTTCTCCACGCAACTAAGTGAGATCAAACGGCTGGGACTCTCGGGGTATTTCAACTACACGGCCCAACGTGCGTTTCAGACCGGTCCGGTCTCAGGCGGCTTTACGGTCGAAGCGGTCGGGCCCGGCGAGCGTGGGCCCGCCGCTTTTGATCAGATTCACACGGGCGCCGCCGGGCTCACGTGGCGCGAGCGCAAGAGCGGCTTCTGGGCGAGCACGGCGCTTGAATATGGGAGCGGCACACCGGCGGCTCTTCCAAACGATGAGGGCGGAGAAACAGTCGTGCGATTACCGGAGCACTTCGCTGCGAACTTCTACTTTGGAGTCGATCTATTTCGCAAGGAGCGGTGTGGTCTGGGTCTCCAGTTCAACATCGAGAATGCGACGGATCGCGTCTTTGCAATCGCGAAGGAGAGCGAGTTCACTCCGATACAGTTCTCGCCGCCGCGATTCTTGTCAGGCTCGTTGAAGTTGCGCTTCTGATCGAAGGAAGGTCGAGTACCCCTGGGCAACTTCAACGCGAAAGTAGTTTCATCGCCGGGAAGCGCGGCTCTCACGGGGTACTCAAAACCAATCCCGATCGGTTAAGATGTCTTCTCGCAAAATCATTTCCAAGGAGAACTTCATGAAGAGACTCACCGCAATAAGCGCGTTGGTCATTTTCACTTCAGCATCGGCTTGTTTCGGCAGCCCTGCGTCCGAGCCCTCACAGGGAGACGATCGCGGACACCCTGTCTTGCAGTTGGGCAGCAACAAGATCGAAGTCGACCACGGACGGCCTACTCTGCGCGGGCGGACGCCGGAAGCGATGATCCAGCCGGGACAAGTCTGGCGAATGGGCGCCAACGATCCCACCACTCTTTCAACACAAGCGAGTCTGAAATTCGGCGACAAAGTCATCCCTGCTGGCAAGTACATCCTTCAAGCGAAACTCGTCGAGCCGCAGAAGTGGCATCTGCTGATCCAGTCGGAAAGCGGGTCGCCTGTCGCCGAAGTCCCTTTCAATTTGCAGAAGCTCGATAAATCAGTCGAGTCCCTGACGATCACGCTCGAGAAGAAAGACAAGGGCGGCCGATTGGTCCTGCAATGGGGCACTCTCGCGCTCGCGGCGGACTTTCAACCTGCCGCGATCACGGCGTCGGCGGAAGACAGCGACAAGTGGAACGAGTTGAGCGCTTTTCACGACGTGATGTCTGCCACCTTCCATCCTATGGAAGAGGGTGACTTCAAACCGATTCGCAGTCGCGCTGCCGAGATGGCCGCAAAAGCGAAACAGTGGGCCGGCTCCACGCCGCCCAAAGTGTATGACAAGCCGAAAATCAAAACGAATGTGGCGAAACTCGCTCAAGAGTCGAAAGCCCTCGCCGCATTGGTTGCGAAGGAAGCAAGCGACGCGCAGATCAAAGAGTCACTGAACGCTCTACATGATCGCTTTCACGAAATCGCCGGTTTGTGCAACGACGCCAAAAAGCAGAGTCAATAGGAGCAACCGTGTTTCGATTCCTCCTGCTGATCGTTATAGTGGCCGCTCTTTTTGTCCCGGCGCATGGACAGATTCAGCACGGCACCGTCACTGGAATGGTCAGCGATCCTACCGGAGCCTTGATTGCGAATGCCATCGTGAGACTCGATCACCCGGTAGCGGGACACCGCCATCAACTCGTCACCGGCAACGCGGGCGAATTCGTTTTCAACAACGTCCCCTTCGATCAATACACCTTGCACGTAACGGCGAACGGATTTGAACCTGTGTCCCATCCGGTCGTGGTGCGCTCGAATCTGCCTGTCAAAGTCGAGATCAGACTGACGGTGGCCGGCTCCAAAGCGTCGGTCGAAGTCAGCTCGCAGGAGAATCTGGTCGAGCCCGACTCATCCAGCTCCTCGACTACCATCGGCCAAGACTCCGTTCGCCACGCGCCGCGGACCAACCGCAATCGGATGCTGCAAGAGTTGGTCGCTACGACTCCCGGTTCGGCGACCGAAAACAACGGCCTTGTACACGTTCGCGGCGTGGACGATGGCATTCTGTATGTGATCGACGGCATCCCGATCGTTGACCGGCTCGATGCGGTGTCAGCCAGCCCGCTCGACACTGACACGATCAATTCGATGCAGGTGATCACCGGCAACATTCCCGCTGAATTCGGAGGCCGCTCGGCGGCTGTGGTGATAGTTCATCCGAAGTCCGGCATAGACTCACCGTTGGCCGGAGACTTCACGCTGGGCGCGGGAGACTTCAGAACCGACGAGATCGCCGCCGGAATCGGAGGCCGGCTCAAACGCAACTTCGGCTTCTATTTCAACGGCGCAACCCATCGGTCAGATCGGTTTCTCGATCCGGTTGATTTGGGAAACTTCAACAACCACGGCGGCGGCGTCAATCTGAGCTTGCGCGCGGACTGGCACGCGACGGCGAAAGACTCTCTGATCTTCAACGTCGCCGGCAACGGCTCCGATTTCAATGTCTCGAACGATCGCGGTCAAGAGTTGGCTGGCCAGCGGCAGAAGCAGAAGTTGCGCGACAACGCCCAGGCGTTCACGTGGCAACGGGTGTGGAATACACGAACCGTCACGGACTTCGCTTACTTTCGACGCGCGCACGAATCAACGCTCGAGAGCAACGAATTAGCCTTGCCGCTGTTTGCCGAGCAGGACAGACAGCATACGCGGCACGGCTTGCTGGCCAGCATCACTCACGAGCGCGGAGGCCATAACCTCAAAGCGGGCGTCGAGTTTCAGCGCGTTTCGCCGCGCGAGTTCTTCACTTTCTTCGTGACCGATGAAGACGAAGCCAAAAACCGCGAGATCAGCGACAAAGTCATCGCCTTCGACGAAGGCGACCCATTCATTTTTCGTGACCGCACGGCGCGTAATCAGTACTCGGCTTACGTGCAGGATGCGTTTTCGATCTTCAAGAATCTGAGCCTGCAACTTGGAGTGCGCTACGATCACTCGCGGCTGCTGGTTTCCGCTCAGCAGTTCAGTCCGCGTGTGGGCGGCGTTTATTTCATACCGAAATCAAAGACCGCGATTCGCGCTTCATTCAACCGCCTCTACCAGCCGCCACAGGTTGATAACCTGCTTCTTTCGGCATCTGAGCAGGCGAGGCAGCTCTCACCGTTCGCCACTCCGGCGGGCGGAGGCAACGCAGCCATCAAGCCGGAGAGAACTTCCGCGTGCGAAGTCGGGTTCGCGCAGGACGTGGCCGGGTTGTTCAAGCTGGACGCGGCTTACTGGCAGCGCCACTTCCGCAACGTCGGCGACCCGAATGTGTTTTTCAACACGACGGTGATTTTTCCGAACAGCGTGGCGAAGGGCTATTCGCGAGGCGTGGACGTGCGGCTCGACGTGCCCGAACGGCGAGGGTTCTCCGGTTATCTGAGCTATACCAATCAGCGCATCTTGCAAACGGGCCCGATCAACGGCGGATTATTCCTCACCGAAGAGTTCATCGAAATCGGGCCCGGCACGAAGTTCATCCCCGATCAGGATCAGCGTAACACCGGCAGTTTCGCGCTCAACTATCAGCATCGCCGCTCACGCTTGCTGCTGAGTTTTTCGGGCCGTCACGAGAGCGGTGTGCCTCTGGAAGTCGAAGCGGACAGGTTGGAAGAATTGAAAGCTGCCCCAGGAGCCGAGCTGGTTAATTTTTCCCGGGGACGTGTGAAGCCGCGAACGATCTTCAACATCTCGGCCGGTCTCACGCTCTTCAACCGGGATCGAGTCGACAGCGCGATCCAGTTCAATGTTCAGAACGTGTTTGACCGAGCCTTCGCTTACAACTTTGGCAATCCGTTCGAAGGCACGCACTTCGGCATACCCAGAAGATGGAGCGGAACGCTGGAATTCAATTTCCACTGATCGCGGCCAGGGAGCAGTTCAAGTGGACACTGAGAGATTTGCTTAGTGCACTAGGACACTACCGGAAGGTTGCATTCCGACCGACACGGCGGTAGTGTTTGGCAAGATGAGCAAGGAAACGGTCCAACTCCTGGAAGCATTTCAAGCTCTGCCAGAACCTGCAAAACGCGAGTTCACGGCGGAGTTCTTGCGGTTGGTAATACCTTACGACTCGGGGACGATAGAGGATGAAGAGATCGGCCAGGCCGGCCGCGCTTTGTTCACGATGCTAGACCAAGAGGAACATGACTCCAGCGCGCGGTGAGGTCTGGCTGTTCGACCTGGGCATGGCGGCGAAAGTCCGCCCTGTTCTGGTCGTTAGCGTTCCTTTCGGGGATATCGACCGCGCCCTCGTGACGGTGGTTCCTCACACAACGCAGCTACGGGGATCGGCATATGAAGCCTCGATCAAGGCGCCTTTCTTGAAACCGGGGGCGTTTCTGGTTCAAGGCGTTTCGACCTATCCTACTGCTTGGGCGATTCGTAAGCTCGGCGTTCTTAGGAAAGAGCAGTTCGATGACGTGTTCGAGACTCTCTTGGACTGGCTCGGTCACTCCTGAATCCCTTAATGCCTAACCGACCAATTGGTCTTAGCGGACCCGCACGCTGCGCGGTGTGTCTTACTGATTTCTCGATCCCGTGTCTCTGATCGAAGGAACATCGAGTATTCGGATTCCATCGGCAGGTGATTCAACCGAGCCCACCAGAGCCGCAACCATTTCTTCGAGAGTCACCAGTCCCAAACGCTGCGCCGTCTCTCGCGTTGCCGGGATCCGCCCGAACAGCCAGTACATCGGCACTAACGCATAAGGCCAGCGGTGTCCCGGCCCGAGCACGTACCAAGGACGCAGGATCGTAGCCGCAAGTCCGCTCTCGCGAATCATCTTCTCGCCTTCGGCGCGTGCCGCCTGGTAAGCCTTCATCACAGGAGAAGGCTGCGCAACGCTGACGTAGACGAAATGCTTTACGCCGGCTCCAGCGGCGGCGGACACCGAAGCTCGGGCCGACGCAAGGTCGATTGATTGAAACTCGGCAGCTTTCGCTGGAGACGGGTGCGGCACGCCCACGAGTTGAACAAAGGTATCCGAAGGCTGAACCTGCTCAGCAAACGATGAAGCGTCCAGTGCGTTTCCGATCACGGGCTCGCAACCTCGCGGAAGCCCGTTCTCAGAGCCTAGCCGAACGAGCGCTCGGACTTCGTGGCCGCGTTCGAGCAAGCGAGGCATCAGCGCTCGCCCGACGTATCCGGTTCCTCCGGTGATGAAAACATTTCGCGGTGTCATCAGCAGACCTCAGTGTTGAGTATCGGCTGTTCTTACGCGAAACGAGACCGCGGTGGATTCATGGCTACCTGGGAGCGCAGGCATCCCCTGCCTGCTCTTTTCTTCGGGCTTCTCAGGAAACCTGGGAAGCAGGCAGGGATGCCTGCGCTCCCAGAGCCGGTCAATGCTGCTGGCGATAAAGAGCGCGGTCGACGACACTCACCATCTCATCGACTTTGAGTGAGCCTCCGAGGAATACGTTGATTCGCTCGGCATGTGGACGTGAGTCTTTCATTACGTCGTTGTAGCTGACGTACAGGACTTCGATGTTGGGGTGTGCGGCAAGCCAGGACTCAACTTGAGCCACATGCTTGTTGAACATCGCGGCCATCTTGTCGTCCGGCACCGTATCGGCCGGCTCTCCGCGGCGAATGAGCATCTGCCGTTGAGAAGCCAGAATCTCAGGCATCGCGCGCCGCATGAAAATGACTTTGTAGTTGTAAGCCGGCGGCAGGTGCTTGAGCAGCGCCGATATCAACTTAACAACGCGGCCTCGCGCGTCTTCAAGCCAGGCCTTGTCGTTCTCGATTTGCTTCACGCGTTCGAACTCGAAGTAGCCCTTCGGATTATCCTCGTCCGCAGCGCGGATGTTGTCCGTCAGCGGTTCGAGCCCGCCGGCCGCAAGCATTTTCATCATCATCGAAGTGCCCGAGCGCGGCAGCCCCGACACGATCGTTATGGTTTCGTTGTTCATAGGGATAACGTCGGGCACGAATCAGGCACAATAACACATGAGTCGTATCGATGGCCTTCCTTTTTCTACGCGCATCTGTAGAATGATTTCGGGGTGATTTGAATGAAACAGGACTTGAACAGTGCAGACACAAAAGCGGCGGCGCTGCTCCGAGTGGCTTCCTACCTTGGCCGGCCGCAGAAGTTCGTGACCGTCGCGAATGCCCGCGCGGAGATGCGGCGCATGCTGGAAATGGCAGCGGAGGGAAGCGTCGTTCTCACCACGCACGGCGAACCGGAGGCGGCTGTTGTACCTTTCACCACGCTGGAAGACATGCGGCGCGCACTAGTGGACTTGCTGGTAGCGGAGATGGAGTCGCGGTTCGCCCGCTCGCAGGAGAGCATTCGATCTCGGCGAGAAAACGTCCCGGCATCCGGCGAAGAAGAACTAGAAACTCTCGTCGGCGAGGCACTGCGCGGCGCAAGACGGCGCAACCGCAAACCTTCTCGCAAGGTGTCGCGCGGGTGAACCCGCTTCCTGATCAGACAACCACGAGTGAGAACGTCCTGTAGGTCCCGCCGTCGAATTTCGGAAGCGCCGCGCGCAGCGGACCGCGATCTTGACGACGCCATTTACCTGGCGTGCGCTGTGGACGGCCAAGCGCACCTTCTGACCACAGAGGACTCTGACCTACGTTCGTTGGGAGACA
>JBGQGO010000260.1:0-7753 GCA_041497455.1 Blastocatellia bacterium
CTCAGCCCGTCGGCGCTCGATACGCTCGGCCTGGTTCCGGCGATCGAGGGTTGCCTTACCCGCACGTCGGAGTCCTGTGAGCGTCCGTTCTTAACTCGGTTCGCCTGTCCTGCAAGGACGGACGATATCGAACTGTCTGAAACCGAGCAGCTCCTGGTGTATCGAATCGTGCAGGAAGCGCTCAACAATATTTCCAAACACGCATCGGCGCGGTTCGTCGAGATCGTAATAATGCGCGAAAGCGACGGCCTACTGATAAGGGTCAGCGATGACGGGCGCGGGATGACGGTATCGGGCGACCTGCGACTGGCCCGCGGAATCGACAACATGCGATACAGAGCGCGCCTGATCGGGGCCGAGCTGACGTGGTTGAGAGCCACGGGCAGGCGAGGCACCGTAGTCGAGCTGCGACTGCCGATCGAGGGGTTAGGGGTCAGGGGCTAGCGTTCGTAGTTCGGCCTTTAGGCGGAAGTTTGTAGAGTCCCTTGACTTGCCAGCCGCTTACAAACTTCCGCCTAAAGGCCGAACTACGAACACCGAACTACGAACGCCTGATACCTTCGCCAGATTCTTATGAGCATACTGATTGCCGAAGACATGGCCTTTCAACGCGATTATCTTCGCGCGATTATCACCGACAACTTCGCCGACGCGGGGCCGGTGATCGAAGCCGCTGATGGCAACACCGCGCTCGAGCTCGCGCTGAAGCACCGTCCCCCGCTTGCGGTTCTCGACATCAAGCTGCCGGGGCTTTCAGGCGTAAAGGTCGCGCGCCAAATCTGGGCCGAGCTAAAACTGGCGCGCATTATTTTCTGGTCGCAATACAAGGACGAGATTTACATCCGCGAGCTTGCGCGCATAGTGCCCGGTGAGACGGTCTACGGCTATGTGCTCAAGTCGTCTCCAGACGAAAAGCTGATAGCAGCGCTGCGGGCGGTGCTTGTGGATGAGCAGTGCTGGATCGATCCGGAGATTCGCACAGTCCAGTCGCGAGCGACGAATCGCACGTCGGGTCTGACGGACATCGAGTACGAAGCTCTCCTCGACATCTCGCTGGGACTGACCGACAAAGCCATCGCCCGCCGCCGGTACTTGAGCGAGCGCGGCGTGCAGAACCGGCTGCGCGAGCTTTACGCCAAGCTCTCAATAGACATCGAGCAAATCGTCGACGAGCGATGGGGCAGCACCTACAGCCCGCGCTCGCGAGCCATCTCGATCGCGATGCAGCGCGGGCTGATCAATGCCGACGAGCTCGCGCGAGAAAACGAAGCGCTTCAGGGATGGCTTCAACGCGAGAACGCATTCCCCACATAACATGTTGCTACCAGCAAACACTATCATCTCTCACTATCGAATCCTGTCACGCATAGGCGCGGGCGGGATGGGCGAAGTGTATCTGGCGGAGGACACACGTCTGGGCCGCCGCGTCGCGCTCAAGATCCTGCCCGAACCGTTCAATAGTGACGAAGCCAGGCTGCGCCGTTTCGAGCAGGAAGCTCGCGCCGCTTCTGCTCTGAATCATCCGAACATCATCACCATCCACGAAGTAGGCTCGGAGGAAGGGATTCGTTTCATCTCGACGGAGTTCATCGAAGGCGAGACTGTGCGCCAAAGACTGAAGCACGCCGGGTTCGGCTTGCGAGAGGCCATCGACGTCGCCATTCAAGTCGCGCGCGCGCTGGCCGCCGCGCATCGCGCCGGCATCGTGCATCGAGACATCAAACCCGAGAACGTGATGCTGCGGCCTGATGGCATCGCCAAGGTGCTCGACTTCGGCGTCGTCAAGCTTACCGAGAAATTCGGCGAGCACCTATCCGGTCCGCATTCCCCTGAGTCCGAAGAAGGCGATGTCGCTACGCTTGGACTGGTCACCACCGAGGCTAACGTTGTGATGGGCAGCCCTAACTACATGTCGCCGGAGCAGGCTCGAGGGCTCGCGGTTGACGCCAGGACCGACATCTTCAGCCTCGGCGCGCTGATATACGAAATGCTCACGGGGAAGATGCCATTCAAGGGAGCTTCGATCAGCGACGTCATCGTGTCGATACTCGAGCGCCAACCCCCGCCGCTTTCCGAGCTGTTGCCGGATGCTCCACCAAAGCTACAGGCGATTGTGGACCGCGCGCTGGCCAAGGATCTCGAAGCGCGATATCAAACTGTCGGCGATCTGCTGGACGATCTCAAGCGGATCAGGCGCAGATTGGAGATCGAATCGGGGTCTGATGATTCCGGGCAAAGGGCACGCCTTGGAGACGCGGCGGCGCAGACTAGCGGGCAGACGCGCCATACCGCCGCGGAGTTCTCGGTTCAAAGCGATCAAGTTGCAACGATACGAGTCACCTCCAGCGCCGAGTTCATCGTCGGTGAAATCAAGAGTCACAAGCGCGGCTTTCTGATTGCCGCGGCGTTGATACTCCTCGCCGCCGCCGCGGTTGCTTACTTCACGCTTCTCCCAAAGGGTCATCCGATCGACTCGATTGCAGTTCTGCCGTTCGCGAATCTCAGCTCCGACCCGAACACCGAATATCTGAGCGAAGGTCTGACCGAGAGCCTTATCAACAACCTCTCGCAGTCACACAACCTGAAGGTGATGTCGCGCAATTCGGTCTTCAAATACAAAGGCCGCGAGGCGAATGCGAAGGCGGTCGGCCGCGAGCTTGGCGTACAGGGCGTGCTTAATGGGAGGATCGCTCAGCGCGGAGAGAACATTTCGATCAGCATAGAGCTGATCGACACGCGGGATGACACTCAGGTTTGGGGCGAGCAGTACAATCGCCGCATGTCGGACCTTTCGACGCTGCAGGAGGAGATCGCAAGGCAAGTTTCAGAGAAGCTGCAACACCGCTTGAGCGGCGAAGACGAGAAGCGAGTCACCCGACGGTACACCGACAACGCCGAGGCGTATCAGCTTTACCTGAAGGGCCGCTTCTATTGGAACAAGCGAACGGAAGACGGGATGACGAAAGGCCTGGGGTACTTCAACGAAGCGATAGAAAAGGATCCGTCCTACGCGCTGGCCTACGCCGGGCTGGCCGACTGCTACGCGTTGCTCTACGAATACAGCGCGGCGCCTTCGAAGGACCTTTACCCGAAGGCAAAAGCGGCGGCGACGCACGCCCTGGCGCTTGACGATTCGTTGGCCGAGGCTCACACATCGCTGGCGGCGGCCTGTGAGTATGAGTGGAATTGGGCTGAGGCAGAGAAGCAATACGAGAAAGCCATCGAGCTGAACCCGAATTATGAGACCGCCCATCACTGGTACTCGGCTTACCTGATCAGCAGGAAGCGATTCGATGACGCGATCCGCGAGGCCCGTCGAGCCCTTGAGCTTGATCCGCTCTCGCTGATCATCAATACCGCGTTGGGGAGAGCGCTGCACAGCGCGCGGAGGTATGACGAGGCGATTGAACAACTGCGCAAGACCATCGACATGGATCCCAACTTCGCGGAAGCTCGATTTCATCTTGCGTTGGCTTACGAAGGAAAGCGAGCGTATGAAGACGCGATCCGCGAGTTCGAAAAATACATCGAGCTGTCGGGCGAGAAGCCGATGAAGGCGTGGACCGGGCGAGTGTACGCGGAGTCTGGAAAGAAGAACCAGGCGCTAAAGGCGCTCGCGGAAATGATGGAGATGTCAAAGCCGGGGCAGCCTTCGCCTTACGCAATAGCGGCGCTGTACGCTGCGCTTGGCGAGAAGGAGCGCGCGTTCGAGTGGCTTGAGAAGGTTTATGAACAGCGGTCTTACCACGTCGTGTTTCTCAACGCCGATCCGGCGCTGGACGGCTTGCGAGGGGACCCGCGATTCACGGACCTGCTGCGAAGGATTGGGCTCGTTTAGGTTCCCGCCGATCAAGATTGGTGAGATGATAAGTGCGACGAGCACCCTTGTCCGAGCATGGAGAAATGGCAGACAAATCTTGGTCCTCCGAGCATTCAATTGGCGGGGCTGCAAATATGGGTACATAGGCGCCAGTTTCCGGAAGCAACCGACTTACTGACTTTGACTGACACTCATCCATCGAGAGTAATCATTTGAAGAGGGCGATTGAAAAGCTCAGGCAGAAAATCAGGGAGCAGAGATATGAAATCTCGAGCCACGCGAACGACGAAATGTCTGACGACGATTTGACCTCTCTCGATATCGAGCACGCTATCCTCACAGGTCAGATTACGTCCAGATTGACGAAGGACCCGAGAGGAGCACGATACGAAATCGTCGGCGAAGCGCTGTACGGGCGTCAGGTGGCAGTTCTTTGTAGAATGTTGAGCACCGGTTGGCTTAGAATCATAACGGTGTTTGCGTTAGGGAGTGACGACTTATGAAGCGAGCGAAATGCGAGTATTGCGACGGCGCGGTGGAGCAAGCGGTGAAGCGTGTTCCGTTCCGATACAAGAAAGAGACCACCTACATCGATAACGTTCCAGTTCGCGTCTGCCGAAGATGCGGAGAAATCTACTACGAGGCTGAGGTCTACAAGAAACTCGAAAAGATTGCGGCAAACCGCCAGCAGATCAAATCCAAGGTAACATTCCCGCTAGCCGACTACCGAATGGCAGATGCTCAGTGAGATATAGCTTTGGGATAGTGTTGGGCTACGCAAGAGCACCGATAGAATTCTGAGTTGGAACTCCTGCGCGAGGGTGATAATGAGCAACAATCTTGTTCCCAGGTCTGAGGAGTACGCCGAGCACTTTCTCGAGTAATCTGAAAATGAGATTTCACGTCTTAAACGAAACGCTGCCGGGCCGCGCATGGACTGGGAGAGATATATGAGCCTACAGGGCGTGACTTAGAAACCGGATTATACCGAAGGAGCGGTCTGGCTAACACTTCTGAGAGGCTACGTCAGCTCTCGAAATGCAAACCACTCAATGATGAGAGATTAATCAATCGCAACCGTCTCAACGGCGGATTGGTTTATGCAAAAGGAATCTTCTGGATAGGAAGTTGTACAGTTTTCTTTTCTGTCAATTCTGTTAGGCCATAGGCTAATGCGATGGTCAGATGAACATCATCGCTTTAGGAGGAATGATGAGTAAAGAAGCAAAGCTAATGACTTTAATAGGCACACTAGGTGTCACCATTGCCTACTTAGCGTGGCAATACCCAATGAATACGCAACCAAATAACCAAAGCAATTCAAACAACCCTCCCTCATTCACTCCTCCTAGGCCGTTCAATGAAAACGGAACCGTCAGAAACCAAAACAGTAATCGTAATGATAATACACCTCGCAACAGGAATAGTAATGACAACACCTCTCCGCCTCCACCGCCCCCTTCTAAAGCGGAACAAAAACCTTTAGACAACACAGTAGGTATTATTAGCGCAGATCAATGCTGGGAGTATCAGGCCAAGCCGATTAGTATCGGCGGAAAGATGTTTGAATCATATGGAGTATTCTCGCATGGCTGTACTAGTACCGTAGCAATGACGTTCGACATCAGAGGTTGGGACAGATTTGAGGGCTTTGCTGGAATAGCAGATAGTCATGCAAGCTCAAACACTCTAACAATCAAAGTTGATGACGGAGAGCCAAGGGGAGCCTTTCAGTTATTCTATAACAAATCTGCCAGCCCTTTGAGAATTATCCTGAAAGGGCACAAGACACTTACCTTTGAACGAACTGGTCGTTATCCGCTAATTGTAATAGGTGAGCCGATGCTATTTCGAGGCAATTAGAAACAAGGCTGTTGCCGAACCGTCGTTGCAGGCGAGCGCGAGACCATGCGACACATCTTCGACTAGTTTGGCTCACGCCGCCTGAACTCCAACGTTAGACTGCGGTCAGGGAGCCAGCGCGTTGAAAGGCGACAAGAGCAGGGGGCGATATGCTCGACTCACTACAGAAGGATGATGAACTGCTGGCGAATATTCGGGCGCGCTGGTCTGAACTGGCTGAACTTCTTGAAGAAGTCAATTCGCATTGGGTGTACGAAGATCTCGTTTACCGCTTCTATCATCAGTCCTTCAAAGTCTACTGGCTTCAGGACCAGACCAAGAGAATAGTTGAAGCGCTCCAGAGCGTTGCCCCAGGTGGAACCACTTTTTCTCCGATGTTTGAAGAAATCTATCAAGCTGGCGCGAGTGGCAAGCAGTTTGAGATGAGGCATAATCAACAGTGGACGGCGCATACGCGAGTGTTCCTCGAAGCATTTTTCCACGCCAAATACTTTTTGGAGATGGCTGTGAAGTATGGGAAGGAATTACAGGCAGCGCCTACGATGCTACCAAGTGGCTGGGCTGCATTGCTCTGTCTGTATGACTTGCGATAAGCGACCTTGAGTGACGGCGCGAAGGCGAGGCTCGTGAAGGGCTCACCGGGCGCGAACGAAGAGTATCCGCTGAGTTCGTAGTTCGGCCTTCAGGCGGAAGTTGGTAGCGCTTTGGACGAGAGGCTAACATACCAACTTCCGCCTGAAGGCCGAACTACGAACTCTTTCTGAGGAGGACACGATGGGCTATGCACATCGACTCGAAGGAGACGGGCGTATCAAGCTCGAGGATTTTGATCCCGCTGAAGACGCGGGACTGAAGCGCGAGCAGGCTGAGAAGAAAACGGCGCAACTCATCGAAGAGCTGATCGAGCTGCAGAACGCGCAGAAGGACAAGGGTCAGGCGTGCAATTTGTAATTCGCCGAGATTGCGTATTCTTAGGACAATTCGAAATTTCACGCTTGACTCTCGATCCCGATCCTAACTCGATCCCGTCATCTGATCGCGACTCTCAAGAAAAATCATAGAGCCCAGCTTCCATCAGGCGGGCGCGTTCCTCCACGCGCTCTGGCCGGTTCAACTGCAAAAGCTGGATAGTCACACGACCCTTGGCCGTCAGAGGGACAATCCTTGCTTTATCCAGGTTAAAATGGTCGGACCAAATATCTCTGCGCGGATGATAAAGCGGAATAATATCGCCCGTCTCTGGATCGACTGAGGTCAAATCACTGCCTTTATGTTTATTGCAGAGCGCGCATGAGAGGGCTAGGTTGCCTGTATCCGTCTGTCCGCCATGCTTTTGGGCGACGATATGATCGAGTTCGTGTGCAGCGAAGGTGGCGGCTTCGGGTATGCCACAATATTCACACCGATTGCCAGCCCGTTCGACTACCAAGCGACGGAGCGGCGCCGAAGCATAGGGTGTGCTCATAGCGGGCTCAGGCAGCTTTCAGCTTCAAAGCGGCGCTGGCTTTGGCCAGCCGAACGATATGCTCGAGATATCCGTAGGCCGCCCATTCGTGCTCTTCCTCTGAGGACAAACCGTCCGTCCGATTCTTTTCAAGCAGGGCGCTGAGGCGCGCCTGTAGAGCCGCCGAAGGGCGTAGCGCCAAGACCTCTTCCGGTGTCGGCAGATCGGCCAATCGCTCAATCACGCCGGCGAAGCCACCAAAACCTGACTGCCTGGTCGTCTCGAATTCACGCAAGCCCATTTCTAAAATTCGGGGGAGCTCATCCTCTAAGGGACGCAACCGGCTGGCGAGTTCTTCAGGAATCTTTAATGTCATTTCCATAACGATCCATCGATCCGTAGCTGACGCAGTTCTGAGCTTTACTTTCTTGAGAAGCGAATTATAGGCTGCTGAAGGAACCACCCGCAACTTGGACATCGATTTCGGTGGTACTCGAATACACCGTGCAGCGGTGACGGAGCCGGGGCATTCAAGGCAACGAGCGAGAACCAGGTATGCTCGATTCATTACAGAAGGATAATGAGTTGCTGGCGAACATTCAGGCGCGCTGGTCTGAACTGGCTGA
>JBGQGO010000261.1:0-7752 GCA_041497455.1 Blastocatellia bacterium
CGACCGCCGAATGCTGCCGGGCTTTGAGCGCGCCGACTACATGGTGAGCGCAAACCTCGGCCGAACGCTCCAGGCAAATCGCCAAGCCGTGCTCGACACACGAGCGGCCGTCCATTGGCTGGCGGGGCAGGGCTACGATCGTATTGGCATCGTCGGAACGAGCCTCGGTTCTTGCATAGCGTTCCTGACTTTCATTCACGAACCACAAATAAGCGTTGGGGTCTACTATCATGTTTCGAGCTATTTCGGGGATGTGGTTTGGGAAGGACTCACTACAGCACATGTCAGGCGAGGGCTTGAGGCGGCGCTGACCCGCGACGACGTCAGAAGGGCGTTCCTGGCGATTAGCCCCAATGCCTACGTCAACAAATTGGCGGGAGATGAGCGGCGCGGCCTCCTGATCTCAGCTCGGTACGATCTGTCGTTCACGCCGGAGCTTTCGCGGTTGTTGTTTGAAGAGTGCGACCGCCACGACTTGAAGCTCGAGCGGGCGATAGTACGCTGCGGGCATTACACTCTGGGACGTGCGCCGTACAAGTACTACGCTGGCTACCTTCTAGCCAACTATTTCCGACGATATCTCTGAGGACAGCGTGAGCGCCTCCCGAACACCGTGCGTTCGAGTCAAGAGCCCCCCTGAATCGAGGAAAAAGAAAACCGCCGCCGACCCTTCGCCGCGCTCTGGATAGCTAGCACACCTGGTCGGTGCTCGAGAAGATGCGATCCATATCCGGGTCGCCTGCTTTGGCCAATATCGTCCGCGTGGTCTTTGCAACCTTCCGTTCTTCGTAGGATCTCAGCTCTTGAGGAAGATCGATGCTCTGTAAACGCTGCCCGAACCGAACTACATGGATCAGCTCGTGAGTGAGCACGTACATGAGCAAAGATCCCAATCCGAGTTGCAAATCGCGCACGGCGCCCAATATGCGATGGTCCTGAAGGCATATTCTGAAGAGATCGCCCTCCTTAACAACTATGGACCCCGCTTGGCGCTTGAAGGCATAACAGACGGTTTGGGCCAGAGCTGCATCGGTGACTTCGGAAGAGTCCAGCGAGCGTAGCGTTCTGACCTCGTACGGCATCTGCAGCCACTCCCTCGGAGCGACCCGGTAATAGTCCGATACCAGACTTGCCGCGCGCTCACGCGCACTGCTGACGATCCTCAACTGAACCGGGTTGAAACAATCCTGACGCCCCACCGCACTGTCTCCTCACACCGCCCGATCTGAAGCTCTCATCAGGAAATCCTAAGTCTCCGCACGAAGCGAAGTCAAGAAGTCCATCGGCCCGCTACCTTGCTGCGCTGTTTTGATTCGTGCTACTATTCAAGTGATCAATCGAGTGATTAATCATTCCTATCGGAGGATTTCGGGGGTTATGCCTATCTACGAATACATATGTGAGAAGTGCGGGTCCCATATCGAGGTGATTCAGAAAATAAGCGATGCGCCGCTTAAGCGATGCGCCAAATGCCGTGGCAAGCTCGAGAAGACCGTCTCGCGTACTAGCTTTCAGCTAAAGGGCTCAGGCTGGTACGTGACCGACTACTCGCGCAAGGACTCTTCCGCGGGCAAGGGCGCGCCCGCTGGCACGGACAAAGCGGAAAAGGTTTCCGACAAGAAAGCTGAGACCGTGTCTTCGACGGCGGCCTCGGGCGACAGCGATTAATCAATGAGATACTCATCAAAAACCGTTTATGACCGATGAGGGCCGGCAGTGACGCCGGCCTTTTCTTTGCGCTCGCGTTGCGTGAAGGACATCATGAGAGGTGCAAGGCGGCGGCCGCACATCGTTCTTAGCACTGAGTAACAAAGCTGGCCGTTACTCTTAGCCTTTCGAAAACCAACTTTGGCGAAGTTGAGAGCATCTATAAGATTGAGTTAACAAACTATTTTGGTGGAGGCCTCGTAAAAACGTGAAAGGAGTCAAAGATGGCTAGCTTCCGGGATCCCGCGAGGACATTCGAACCGATCGAGGTCATCGAACGCCTGCTTGAGATAACGGACTACTTAGGGCACGAGCCTGTGCTATACCTATCGTCAAGCAATGACTTGGCAACATATTTGGACTCGTTTGGCTTTGATATCTACAGCTTGACTGCTGATACGAATGCCGCGTTTGGGACTGCTTCTCGTAGCGTCTTGATTCTGCCTAACGGCAGTCGATCGCACGATAGCCTGACGGCGCACTAAGCAAGATGGCAACAGTAAGAAGGGAAAAGGCAAAAGTGAGAGTTCCTCACTTTTGCCTTTTCCCTTTCTTAACCTTAATGTCTTGTCTATCCTCGCTTCTGTCCCTTCCTCACTTCGGCCGACGGCTTCTGTAATTCCAGAAGGTCACTCCGCAGAAGCTCAGCCAATCGCACATCCCCACTGCTCACTACTTTGCGTTTCGACACAGTAGTTCGTCCGAAGACCGGCAGCGGGGTCAGTTGTCCTGCCTTCCGTGCGCGCAGAGCCGTCCGGTAGCGAGACTCGCGCGGGTTGATCTCGTAAGCGGCGCGAAAGTGCTCCTGCGCCATCAGCAGGTTTTCCTGTCGCAGATAAATCAGTCCGAGATGATACAGCGCCGCGTCGAATTTCGGGTCCATCTCGACGCAACGGCGCAAGTGCCGCACAGCGACTTCGGTCCGGCCTTCCTCGAGATACGCGCGGCCAACCAGGTAGTGCATTTCAGGGGTCGGCTTTAAGCTCAGCGCGCGCTTCAAGTGCGTGAGCGCTTCCCGGACCCGACCCTCGCTCACAAGGATTCGCCCAAGCCCGTAATGCGCGGCGAACGAGTTCCTGCGGATCTTCAACGCGCGGCCCAGGTGCCGCTTGGCGGAATCTAGATCGCCGTCATCACCGCATATCACGCCGAGCATCAACCGAGCAGTGTAGTTATCCGCTTCCTCCTGTATGGCGCGCTCGAGATAATCGCGAGCCCGCACTGGCTTGTTGATGCGGAAAAAGTGCTCACCGACGAAGAGGGCCAAAGTAACGTTTGCCGGGTCAAGCACGAGTGCCTTTTCGAAGTAGCGTATGCCACGCTTCGCGTTGCCCTCGACGAAGAGGTCGGCGCCCGTGTCGAGCAATCGCGCGAACAGATCGAAGTTCTCACCGCCGAAGCCGCCGAGCATGTGCTCGATGCGCTTATCGAACTCCTCTTGTTCGCTTGCCTCTTCGTAGTGCTCTGCGATGCGGTCGCGCCACAACGTCTCGAGCTTTCCGCCTTCAACCGCGCCGCGCTCGGAAAGGTGCTCGACCAGCGCGTCGAGCATCGCGTGATCGTACAGCCCGCTGGTCGCCTGGCGATGAACAAGGTCAAGCACCAGCTCCAGCCGGTCTTGCGCGCGCTCCAGTTGAGATTCGAGCGAACTGATGCGTTCCAGCAGGTGCTCTTCGAGAGTCGGTCTGAGGAGGCTATCGATGCCGCCATAAGCCTCCGCGGTGCGAGTGCTGGTTATTATCAATAACCTGGCGCCGCAAACCACACACGACTCGCTGTTGTACGGATTCTCATGAGTGCATTGCTGACAGAGTATCATCTCTTGTTTACTTCTTATTAAGCCGGCGCTGAATTCGCGAAGCAGCCTGTCCTTGAAACAGGCTCCAGCAGCCGATCCCACGTCTGGTTGCTTTGACCCCGGAGGCGCTTAGTATTGATAGAACCCTTTACCCGTCTTCCGGCCAAGCCATCCTGCATCGACGTACTTCTTTAGTAGCGGACATGGCCGGTACTTCGAATCATCGAAGCCATCATATAACACATTCATAATCGCGAGGCAAACATCCAGCCCGATGAAGTCCGCAAGCTGAAGCGGACCCATTGGGTGATTCATCCCGAGCTTCATTATCTGATCGATTGATTCGGCAGTGCCGACGCCTTCGTACAGCGCGAAGACCGCTTCGTTTATCATCGGCATTAGCACACGGTTGGAGATGAACCCGGGCGAATCGTTGACCTCGACCGGCGTCTTTCCCATCGCTTCCGCCAAATGGCGCGTAGTCTCGTAGGTTTCGTCTGACGTAGCGACGCCGCGAATTATCTCAACCAACTTCATCACCGGCACCGGATTCATGAAGTGCATGCCGATGAAGCGATCGGGCCGCAACGTTACCGCCGCAAGCTTCGTAATCGAGATCGAGCTGGTATTGCTCGCCAGGATCACGTCCGCTCTCACGGTCTGATCAAGCCGCCGAAACAGATCAACCTTTACGGTCAGGTCCTCGGTGATAGCTTCAACGACAAAGTCCACGTCACCCAGGTCCGCCAGTTCCTTCGTCGGCTTGATTCGCGAGACTATCTGTTGCTTTTCATCGAGGGCCAGTCGCTCTTTGTCGACGTCGCGTTGGAGGCTCTTGTCTATTGTTAACAGGCCGCGGCCGAGGAACTCGTCCGTTACGTCGTGCATTACCACCGAGAGTCCGGCTCGCGCGGAAATTTGGGCGATGCCGTTCCCCATCGTTCCAGCCCCTACGACTCCTATGGATTCAATCATGTTACCTCCCCTTGACTGAGATCTTAGCTATTTGGGTGGCGCGCCGCCTTTCAACGCCGTTAAGTGCTTACTAACGCCTTCTCGGTCCGGCGCTTCGGGCGGTGCAAGCTCGAGATATTTCTCATACTCCATCTCCGCCCGTGACGTGTCCTTCATAGCCTCATAAGTGAGACCAAGTCTCAGATGTATGGGGGCGAACCAGCCGGGGACTTGCTCAAGAGTTTGTTCGTACATTGCGCGCGCGTCCTCAAAACGGCCCTGATCAAAATAAAACTGGCCGGTGTAATACCAGGCTACTGCGCGCGGCGAGATCTCGATGGAGCGAAGCAGCTTTCCCTCACCGAGCTCAACCATCTTGCGCTGTCCGTAAAGCAATCCTAGATTGAGATACATTGTGGCCAGATCGTGGCGAGTCATGGTCCCTTCGGGAACGGCCGATATTCCGTTTTCGAGATACTCGCAAGCCTTATCCAGTTTGCCCGACATGCGCGCGAAGTAACTAAGGTTCAGGTATGCGGTTGGGCAACGGGAATCGAGGTCAAGCGCGGCACGCGCCTCTGCCTCCGCCTCGCGCGGTCTTCCTGCGTCGTAATAGGAGCGAGAAAGCAACACGTGCGCAAGCGGCGCGCGCGGGCTTACTGCAACGCTGTTCTTGTACACGGTCACGGTGTCATCCCACACGCGGTTCTGCCTCATGAAAACTGCGCCCCAGACAAGCACCAGCAGGACCGCCAGGGCGGCCGCTACTACGCGTCCTCGCGAGCCAAACCAATCGCGCGCGGCAAGCCATTCGATGCCGAGCGCAATCGCGAGGCATATTCCAATAGACGGCGCGTAGAGGTATCTCTCCTGCAACAGGTATGCGGGCTCGAATTGTCGCAGCGCGGCAAGCGCAGGCGCCAGCATCACGATGAACCAGACGGCTCCAAACGTCAGCGCCCTCGATTTGAGCAGCGCTACGCTCATCGCTATGGCTACCAGCACCGCAAGGGGCGCGAGGAATAATGCGCTGCCCGCCGTTTCGACGAAATCAGTGTAATGCTGGTAGCTGTAGCCCCAGGGTATGAGCATCAATCCGAGATATTTCAAGATTGCCAGAGGTATGGTCAACAACGACGGGGCCAGCGGGTAACGCGGCTGGCCGCTTAACACCAGACCACCCAGCGCATGATAACGCATCAGGACGTAGATCGCTGTTGGTATCGCAAACAAAGCCAGGAGCCTTGAGGCGCGAACAAGCCTCTGCGTGAATGACGCCTCGCCTTTGAAGTGGAAGAGTTCGCAGTAGACCACAACCACCGGCAGCGCAACGGCCGTCTCCTTGCTCAGCAGCGCAAGGAAAAAGAAGGCCAACGCGCAGCCGAGCAGATACTTGGCGCCCTGCTTTCGAAAGCGCAGATAAAAGTAGAATGCGGGCAGCAGCAGCAGGACCATCAGCGGGTCGGTTACGCCTGACACCCATGCTACCGACTCCGCATGCGCAGGGTGAACGGCGAACAACGTAGCCGTTAGCGCCGCGACCCAGCTTCGCTCGGTAACCTCTCTCGAGACCGCGAACACCAACAGAGTCACCCCCGCGTGTATCAATACGTTGACCAAATGCCAGCCCCAGGGCGCAGTCCCAAACAACGCGTAGTTGAGAGTGAACAGGCTGCTGAAAATCGGCCTGAAGTACGGGTCCACCGTGAAGATGATGTCGGCGGCTGTGAACGACCACACGCTGGTCGTGAATGCGGCCGGCAGGTTGCCGAGTTGTTTGATGAAGGTGTTGCCTAAGACTTGCTCCAGGTCGTCTGAAGCAAAGTGGTTCCAGAGCGAGTTGATTGACGCGATCAATGCGATGATCACTGGGACGATCGCGTAAACGCCACGCCACCTGCCGGACACATCCGTGCTGCCCGAATCTTCCTTCCGGCTTGCTTGCTCGGACTCCGTCTCGATAACAGCGTTGGCGCGAGTGGTGGACCCTTTTGGTTCGCGGGGCTTCAGGGATCGTTGGTGTCTTTTGGACATGTTACTCAGAGAGGCTGATTGAGTACTGCATTCGATTGAGAACCCTTTGCGTATTTACCAAGAGTGGCAAGGCTATGCATATCGAGACTCATTCTAAGCAGGCGGCTATTCGAAGCGCAAGATTGGCTGCAACGCGCGGAGATCAACTCAGCGCTGAGAGTCCCTGCGAATTTCAGTTCTTGTCAGCCACGTTTGAGCATATAATTGACACCGAGTTCTGCTTGAACTTGTCGCAGCTTTCGCGGTAGGGAACTCGAAGTTGGGAGGAAAAGGATCTTATGAGGAAAATCGCATTCTTAATAGTGCTGGTTGCGATAACCGTAGTCGCGGGCGTGACGTTGAGTCCGGTGCGGTCTGCAACACCTGCAGTCGCTTTGCTTGACGCCCTGCCTGATGGCACGGCGGTGGCCGTGATAGATTTTCAGAAGATTGCTGGAAGCAGTCTTTGGGCTACTATCAATGCTCAGGGCAAGCTCAAGAGCGAAATCGACAAAGCTCAGTCCGAAATGGCCGGCCTCGGAGTGAAGTTGAGCGACGTACACACGGTGGCGGTGGTTTTTTCTGCCGCGGGCCTGAATAACCCTACAGTCGCGTTGACCGGAGGATTCGAGCAGAACGATTTGCTCACACGGCTGCGGGCAAGCGGCAAGGTCAAGCTCACTTCTGAAAAGTACAAAGACTTCGAGATTTATAGCGTCAGATCAATACCCGCGGCCGTTCCCTCAAAGGAGATGTCCGGGACCAAACCCGCCAGCGCCAGGGTAGCAACCGTCACGAAGGATGAGACATCGTTCGTCTTTTACGATGCGAGCACACTTGTGGCCGGCAGTTTGGAGGGCGTTCGCGCTTCGGTTGATGTGAAGACGGGCGCCCGGCCCAGCATAACGCAAAACGCCAAGCTGACGGACGCGCTCGCGCAGAATCCGGCGGCCGCTATCCGATTTGCCTTTGCGCTTACGCCTGGGCTGACGAGCGGGCTGCAGTCTGGCGATCTGCCAGTCGACTTTTCATCGATTACGTTGATATTTGGGACGATCGACGTTGGGTCCGGGATTGACCTCAATGCCACGCTGCGCAGTGACAACGCCGAGCACGCGAAGTCGATATCTGAAAGACTCAATGCGTTGCTCACGATGGCCAGTGGCTTTCTGGGTTCAATGGGCGATCCCAAGATGGCGCCGATTGCCGAAGCGCTCAAGACGGTGAGGATCATCAGCGCCGATGCCGATGTTAAGATCACCGGCAACCTGCCGATGGAG
>JBGQGO010000262.1:0-7726 GCA_041497455.1 Blastocatellia bacterium
CTGATCGCGATCGGCGTCGATCACCTTTGGACCAACAACGCGCACGCAGCCGCACAGGCCGAGTTCACCCGCGAAGAGGAAGAAGCCAAAAAGCTTGAAGCTGACATCCAGCGCAAGAACGAATTGGAAGCCGAGTTGAAGCAGGTCGACGAACGCATCAAGGTCATCAAGCAGCTTCGAGCCGAGCAGAAAGGTCCGGTCGCCATGCTCTCCGCGATCAACGAGCGCATGCCCGGCGGCCAGGCTGACTTCCGCCTCGACACTATTGTGCAGAAGGGCAGTCATCTTCAGATCATCGGCAGTTCGCTCAACCAGCAAGTGATCGCAGACTTCTCTAAGCAGCTTGAAAAGTCAAACGGGCTGTTCAACAACCTGATGCTTTCGGTCGAAGGCAAAGAGGTGAAGCTCGACGACGTGGCCGACAGGGCCGAGAAGAAAGAAGGCGATAAGAAAGACGCGGACAAGAAGGATGCGGCGAAGGAAGCCGATAAGAAGGGCGAGGCCCCGGATGTGGCCCGCGTGTTCCAGTTCACGATCGACTGCGACTACAACAAGCCGCGCGCGGAAGGCGAGAAGCCGGCTTCAGCGCCACAGGGCAAGTGAAGGAGACGAGTTATGGCAGCGACGATGACTACTGTAGTGAGGGGCGCCGAAGAGAGCGGCAACTTCTTCACCCGGATGGCGTGGTATTTGCAGATGCTAGTCCTCCTGCTGCTTACCGGGCTGCTGTTCTTTGGCGTCCATGTTCTGCTTTACAGTGACAAGCGCGCAGAGACCGATAAGATCAAGGATAAGGCTGAGCAGCTCAAGGCTAAGAACGCGCAGGGCAGCATCATTCTTCAGAACCTTCCGGCCGTCGAGCAGACGCTAAAGGAGAAGCGCGAGGAGATCGACAAGCTTCGCGACCTGCTTCCGGATCAGGTCGAGATATCGCGCGTCTACGACAACATCAAAGACTTTCTGCGCGAGCAGAGGCTCGAGTTGAAACGGTTCGTGCACATGAAAGCGGCTTCCGCTGACTTCTACACTGCCCAGCCGATTCAGATCGAAGTGACCGGGTCTTACGACTCGCTCGGCCAGTTCTTTTCGCGCTTGGGATTCTATTCGCGCATCGTGAGCGTAACCGAAGTCGAGGTCAAACAGGCGGAGGAGAGCGGGCAAGAGGTGGGCCGATCGATAAACGGCTCATTTGTGGTGACTGCTTATTACATCGCGCCTGAAAACCTCGAGAAGCTGACCATGAAGAAGCCTGTCGCGCCGCCGCCAGCTACGCCGGGCGCTCCAGCGGGTGCGGCGAAATAGCGGAGTGGATGCTATGAAAGCAAGAACGATCAAGACAATGACATTACAAATCCTGGTTGTCCTGACTATGGCGATCATGGTTTCGGCCCAGGATAAACCTGCGCAAAAGGCGGATGCCCCGCCGCAGCCTCAACAGGTCAGTACGGGTAAGGAATATCTCGGGCCGACCGCCGATTCGATCCGCCCGTACAGATCGTCGGGCCGCGATCCGTTTAAGAGAACTGTCAAGCCGAAGACGCCACGCGGAAAACAGCAGCAGGCCCGCATGCTTGGGTTCCCGTCTTTGGACGTGCGCCGCGCGGAGTTCAGACAGAAGGTGGAACAGGCGCGGGCGCGCGATGGGGCCGAGCCCGATCCGGTCTCGCAATACCTGGTTGCCGAGCTTGATATCACCGGCGTGTTCCGCGACGATCGCGGGTTCGGCGCGTTCGTGCGGGCGCAACCGACCGGCACAATGTTCTTCGTGCGAAACGGCGCGCGCTGCTACAACGGCGAGGTGCTCCGCATAGGCGGCGACGCCTCTGATCCGGGGGCCGCGAAGGTGATGTTTCGCGAAGTGTCCTATCAGGAAGTCAACGGAAAGCAGTCCCCGCAGGAGCGCATGGTGACAAAGGCGCCCGGGGAGAAGAAGTGAGTCGTCTTGTGTTGGCAAAGGATCGCACTATAATCACGATTAATGAGAGGGGAGACAATGGCTATGATCGCTAGAAGGCTTGTCGTATCACTGATGCTGCTCGCGCTTGTGAGCAGCGTAAGCGTGTTTGCAGGATTGAACGCAGGCGCACGGGCCGAGGCGTTCGCTTTGGTGTCGCTCAAACACGAGACTGAGGGATCGCTCACGCGCATCCTGATAGAGTCGAGCGCGCCACCCCTCTACACGGTGTTTAGACCGACGGACCGGCTGATCGTCATCGATCTACCGGGCGGCGAGGCGTCTCGCCTCGCGCCCGCGTACAGCGTCAAGAGCGCGCTGGTAGAATCGATCATGGTTCGACAGTCGCACGTTGGCGGCGGCGCCGCGGGACGCACGCTGGCCAGAATCGAAGTCAGCGTTCGAGCAGATGCTCGAGACCGCTCGACGGTCAATGGCAACACGCTGGTGATCGAGGTGTCGCCCGACGTCAAGGCTAAGCCAGCCAAGGCCAGGATTGAGAAGGACGCACCTACGGAAGCCAAGGACGCGAAGCATGCGAGCCAGACGCACAACGATACGCTCGCCGCAGCGCCAGGTGTGACGATGTACTCGACTCCAGTTGCGAAGAGTTCAACGCCAGCGCCCGAGAGAGTCAAGCCCCGGCCAAGCGACTTGAAACCAGCCACACTTATCCGCGGGGTTCGCTCGGAACCAGCCGGCAATGCAGTTCGAATCGTGGTCGATGCCGATGGCGCGGCGCAGTATAAGGACTTCGTGCTGCCAAACCCGTGGCGCATAGTCGTCGATATTACCGGCGTCCGCTCGGCGTTCGGCAACAAGACGACTGTTGTGGGCGCGGGGCTGGTCGAGCGCTTCCGCGTAGGTCAGCCGAGCCCGAATGTAGTTCGCATAGTGCTCGACACCAAATCGAAGGTTTCATACCGCGTGGTTCGCGAAGGCGAAGCGTTAGTCATCACCATAGGAGACACCGGCAGTTCGCGTGAGGAAAGCGCGACGCCGAAGGTTGATGAGAAAGCGCAGCAGCACTCGGTGAAAGACGCTGCCCCACCAAAGCCTAAGCCCGAGGTGAAAGTTGCCGGCGATCGCGTCGAGAATAACGCCAACAACAAGAAGCCGGCTGATCAGCCTGCTAAGGAAACGATCGCGACTGCCAATCTGCTTGCTCAAGCGAGCGGGCAGAACTCGCCTCAGCGAGTAACGCCTCAACCGAACAGGTCGCTGCCGTCGCCATCGCAGCCAACTTCACAGCCGAGTTCCCTTAAGTCTGCGGCTCAACCGTCGCAGCCTTCTGTCACTCGAAGCGCGACGGATGTCCAACGGTCTCAATCGAACGCTGCGGGGCAGATGCCCAAGCGTAGCGAGATCGCGTTTTGCGACCCGGGCTATGTCGGAGGAATGATAAGCTTCGACCTGCGCGCCGGCGTCGATATCCGAGACATGCTGCGGTTCATCTCGCAACAGTATGGTGTGAACTTCATCGTCGATAAATCGGTCACCGCTGTCCCGGTCGATATCCGCGTGACCGACATACCCTGGAATCAAGTGATGGAATCGGTGCTGCGTGCGAACCGTTTGGGCGCGGTGTGCGAAAGCAACGGCCGCATGATCAGAATAGCCACGCTGACAGCAGTGAAAGAAGAGGAAGATCAGCAGCTAGCGATAAGAGAGGCTCAGAGCAACCAGGTTCCGCTTGTCACCAAGATCATCCACCTCAAATATGCTCGCGCTTCAGGACAGCTCAATTCGATGGGCCGCGGCTCGTCGGGCGGGGGAGGCTCGAGCGGAGGCGGAGGGTCAAGTAGCGGTGCGGGCGGGGGCGGCGGCTCGCTGCGTTCGATAGTCGAGAGCCGGTTGAGCAAGCGCGGCCGGACCGAAGTCGACACCCGCACCAACAGCTTGATCGTCACCGACCTGCCTGAATACACACAGGTGATCGAGGAGATGATTGCCAAGCTTGATCGGCCCGAGCCTCAGGTCGAGATCGAAGCGCGAATAGTCATCGCGAACAGGAATTTCCTACGCGATGTTGGCACTGAGCTGGCTGGAGGAGCGTTTGGCAAGAGCGGACGTACGGGTTTGTTCGAGACGACGCCCGTTGCGTACAGCGGCGGTGGGCTGTCGCCGGGAGGCAAGGACGGTGGCGGTAGCACCCCTGCTCCTGGCGCCGGCACCCCCCCTGCGGCTGGGAGCGCAGGGAAAGGATTGGGTCCGAACCTGATCGGTCCGTTTGCGGACACCGCGCTTCGCGCGGGAGTTGCAAACACAGTGTTGAGTTTGACCACGGGTGCGATCGGAACCGGCATTCTTTCGATGGCGCTGTCGGCGTCCGAGACCAAAGGCCAGATACGTACCATCGCAAGCCCACGCGTCACCACGACTGACAATAAGACCGCCGAGATAGTCAATGGCGTGCAGATACCAGTACAGACAGTCTCGAACAACACGATCACCACGACGTTCGTTACTGCTGCACTGAGGCTCGAGATCACACCCCAGATAATCGAAGAGAACGGACAGGTGTTGATGCACGTCGTCGCCGAGAACAACACAGTCAACTTCGCGTTGGCCGGACAGTTCAACAACGGCACGCCGGGCATCAATACTCAATCGGCTGAATCGACGGTGCTCGTTGCCGACGGCGGGACGACGGTTATGGGCGGGATCAACATCGACAGTGAGTCACACTCGATCAACCGAACTCCTGGTGTGTCGCGCATACCGCTGCTAGGCGAGCTGTTCAAGAAGCGAAGCACGCGTCGCGATACCGATGAGATTCTGTTTTTCCTGACGCCGCGCATCGTCAGGAACGATGGCACGGTTGGACCGCGAGTCCCGCAGCGCAGCTCGGTCGAGGGCATGCCTAACCCGAACGCGCCTCAACGGGCTGCTGCTACACCGGCGCCCGCTGTTCAGGACAAGAAGCAAGATCCCAAGCCCGCGCCGCCAGCGCCAACAACGATTCCAGCGGCAAGCGGCAAAGCGGGACACTGAGAAACGAGACGGGGAGACGCGGCGACGCGGAGACCATCTCATCGCCCCGTCGCCCCGTCGCCTTGTCGCCCCCTCGCATCGGAGGTCATGTTGGGATTCACGGAAACGCTCACCGGCATTGCTAATCGAATCGAGGGATGCGCAGCCGTTGTCATCCTGGGCATAGACGGCATACCAATCGAGCGGCACGTGCACGATCCGGACAGTGCACTCGATATCGAAACGGTTGCGACCGAGTTCACCACACTGGTCAGGCGCAGCATGCGCACCGCTTCAGACAGCGAGCTCGGCGAGATGCGTGAGATGGTTTTCGCAACCGATACGATGAGCTTCCTGCTCCGGCCGATCACTTCTGAATACTTCCTGCTACTCGCGCTCAATCAGGGCGGCAACGTCGGGCGCGCCCGATTCGAACTGCGCAAGGCCCAACTCGCGATGGAAAGCGAATTCGCGATTTAGGCCGCTCCGGTGAACGGTTGGTTGAGTCACCTTAGGGAGAGCCTGTTCCAGTCTTGTCGCGTCGCCGCACGGCCTTCCAGAATTCGTTGCGAGAAAGACCTCGACCGGCCTTGATACTCTTCCGCGACTTGCTCAAGATTGCTTTGAACCGCGGCGAACGACTGAGAAGCAATTGTTCCAGGTCATCGTCATCCGCAGGAGACAGCAACACGGCGACTGGTTTCCCATTTCGCGTGATAACGACCGGTCCTTTGCTCTCGCATTCTTCCAGGTAAGCGCTTAGTCGCGCTTTGACGTCGGCTACAGAAGCGATTCTCATAGCAGAATCTCCTTGCCACCGATGAATAGTCGGTTCCTCTCTCTTTTACACCGACGGCTAACAATTATATTCAACTGAGTATTCGCGTCAATCGGGCTTGGACACTTAGAAACGGATCGATCCGCTGACCTTGCGGCGCTCAGCCTCAATCCTTTATCCTCCGAAGTTGGCCCCGGGGCTTATTCGTGACATACTGACACTCGAAGGGAATCTAACTGAAATGAACGCAAATGATATCCGGCGCGGGATGATAATTATTTACAACAGCCAGCCGTACCGCGTGCTCGATTTTCAGCATCGCACGCCCGGCAATCTTCGCGCGTTTGTTCAGGCGAAGATCCGCAACTTGAGATCAGGCTCGTCTGCTGAAGTTCGATTCAGCTCGACTGAAAACATCGAGCGCGCCTCGCTCGAAGATCACGAGATGGAATACCTCTACGGCGACGGCGACATGCATCATTTCATGAACACCGAGACTTATGACCAGATCGCGCTGGACGCCGAGACGCTGGGCGACTCGACCAACTATTTGACCCCGGGCACTAAGATTCAGGTTCAGTTCTTCGAAGGCGCGCCCATCGGCGTCGAGCTGCCGCCGGCGGTCGAGCTGACCGTGGTGGAGACTACGCCCGAGTTGAAAGGCGCGACGGCTTCCAACAGCCCGAAGCCCGCGAAGCTCGAGACCGGTGTGACCGTGCAGGTACCGCCGTTCGTCAAGGAAGGCGACCGCATACGGGTTGATCCCGCGAAGGGCGTCTACCTCGAACGCGTGAAATAGTGAACGCCCGCTAGCATGTACCTCCTTTATAGCCTCGTCCTCTCGCTGTTGTTTCTCGCCCTGCTGCCTTACTTCGTTTATCAAGCGGCGCGCCGCGGCAAGTATTCCGGCAGCTTCAAGGAGCGGATGGGCTTGCTACCGGCATCGCTGCGAGGTGACGCCCGCGAGACAATCTGGGTGCACGCCGTCTCGGTTGGTGAGTTTCTGGCGGCAAGGCCGTTGATAACGCGGCTCAAGAGCGACTTGCCCACTGCTCGAATAGTTGTCTCAACGACGACGCTCACCGGCCAGCAGCTCGCACGATCGCAGTCACACCTGTTCGACGCCGCGCTGTATTTCCCATTCGATTGGAAGTTCTCTGTGCGCCGCGCGCTCGCTTGGGTCAACCCGTCGGTCGTGATAATCCTCGAGACCGAGCTGTGGCCCAACTTCCTCCGCGAGTGCCGGAAGCGCGGGGTAGTGACTGTTCTGGCTAATGGTCGAATCTCGCCTCGTTCATTCCGTCGATATCATCTTTTGGGCCGCCCGTTCAGGCGCGCAATCGAAGACTTCTCATTGTTGGTAATGCAATCGGAGGCCGATGCTGAGCGGGCTCGCCAGCTCGGAGCTCCTGCGGGTCGCGTACGCGTTTACGGGAACCTCAAGTACGATCAGCCGGGGGATGGGGGTCGGGGGCCGGGGGTTAGGGAAGAAACGCAAGACGCTTCCAACCCCCATCCCCCAACGCCCATCCCCACTTGTGAGATCGATCATCAGTTTGCGTTATCACTATCGCCTCATCTGATCGTCGCCGGCAGCACGGCGCCGGGTGAAGAAGAGATCCTACTCGCGTCGCTCCGCGAAGTACGCAGACATAGTGGACTCGAAGATGCGCGGCTGCTGTTGGCGCCGCGACATCCGGAAAGATTCGACGAGGTCGCACGTTTGATTGCGCGGTCGGGGTTCGCTTTTGTGCGTCGTTCAGAGTCGCGCGGCTCCTCAGGTTGTTCAGGCCCGCGCCCGGGGGCTAGCGCCGGCGAGTCTCACGTCGAAGCGCGGTTGCAGCCAGACGAAACGGCCAGCGGCGGCGCGCCGGACGTGATACTGCTGGACACAATAGGAGAGCTCGCCTCGATCTACCGATTCGCAGCGGTCGTCTTCGTGGGAGGCAGCCTGGTCCCACGCGGAGGCCACAACATCATCGAGCCGGCCGCCTTTGCAAAACCCATTGTCGTAGGGCCGC
>JBGQGO010000263.1:0-7713 GCA_041497455.1 Blastocatellia bacterium
ACCAACACGTTTCCCAACTGGGCGCTCGCTCAGCCATTTCGCCTGCTGGCGCATAACGGTGAGATCAATACCATTTCTGGAAACCGGAGCTGGATGCGCGCTCGCGAACTTGCGAGCAGGAAAACGCAATCGTCCGGCGATTCCTCTGAGCTCCGATCAGTCATCTGGAGCAGAGGCTCGGATTCTGCAAGCCTCGACAACACGCTCGAACTCTCAGTCATGTCGGGCCGCGAGGTGACCGAGTCTGTGATGATGCTCATCCCGGAAGCTTACGAGAAGTCGGATGAGATGTCCCGGGAGCTGCGAGGCTTCTACGATTACGCGGCGAGTCTGACCGAACCGTGGGACGGTCCCGCAGCCGTCGCGTTCACCGACGGGCGAATGGTTGGCGCGGCTCTCGATCGCAACGGGCTGCGCCCGGCGAGGTACGCGGTCACAACCGACGGCCGTGTGGTAGTGGCTTCGGAGGCGGGCGTCATCAAGTTATCTCCCGACATGGTTGTTCAGAAAGGACGCCTTGGTCCCGGACAAATGATCGCGGTCGATACCGAGTTGGGCGTTCTGCTCACAAACGATGAGGTCAAGCGGCGGGTGGCAACGCGGCGGCCATACGCCGGCTGGGCCCCGCGTTCGTCAATCCAGTGCCCCGATCTCAACGATGAACACACTGGGTCGATCGACGGCGAACGCGCATTGATCAAGCGAATGAAAGGCTTTGGTTATACGGTCGAGGATGTCGAGAGAATCCTGGGGCCGATGCTGGCCGAGGGCAAAGAGCCGGTCGGCTCGATGGGTGACGACACGCCGCTCGCAATCTTGTCTACCAAACCGCGCTTGCTGTACTCGTACTTCAAGCAGCGATTCGCGCAGGTCACCAACCCGGCTATAGATCCAATCCGCGAGCGCATGGTGATGTCGCTGACAACGCTTCTCGGCTCACGCGGTGACCTCACCGCCGAGCCGCCCGCCCACGCACACTTGATCAAGCTGTCGATTCCAATTCTCTCGGACGCTATGCTCGAGTGGTTGAGCCGACAGAGCGGAGTTGGCCTTCGCTGTTCAACGTTGCCGGCGGTTTTTGACATCGTGAAGGGCGGAGATGGTTTGAAGCTCGCGATCGACGAGCTATGCCGGCGCGCAAGCGAGGCCGTTGAAGCAGGTTGCTCGATCCTGATTATCGACGATCTGGGGGCAGGCGAATTTGAAGCGCCCATACCGATGCTGCTCGCGGTAGGCGCGGTTCACAATCACTTGATCCGTGAAGGACAGCGGCTGCGCGCAAGCCTGGTCGCCCGCACCGGCGAAGCGCGAGACGATCACCACATCGCCTGCCTTATCGGTTTTGGCGCGAACGCCGTCAATCCGTCGCTGGCCTTTGATGTAATCGCGCGCGAAGGTCCGAGGCGAGGACTAACCGTGTCCGATGCGCTGAGAAACTACAGGAAGGCCCTTGAGGACGGACTGCTCAAGATCATGGCCAAGATGGGCATCTCGACGCTGGCCGGGTACTGTGGAAGCCAAACCTTCGAGATCGTCGGTCTGGACAAGCAGCTCGTCGAAGAGTATTTCAGCGGAGCGTTATGCCGCTTGAGCGGCATCGGCCTTGATGAAATCGCCGGTGACGTCCTGCGTTTTCACGAGGCGGGTTGCGCGCAGATCGAGCCGGCGCTCGAAGACGCCGGTTTCTTCCGATACAGATACGGCGGTGAATATCACAGTTTTAATCCAGCGGTGTTTCGAGCCCTGCACCGCGCTGCCAGGGGTCGTGACCCGGACGAATATGCGAGATACGCCGGCGAGGTGCTCGGACGCCCGCCTGCAACCCTGCGCGACCTGATTGAGTTCCGACCCGGCTCTCCGATAGCGCTCGATGAGGTCGAATCGGCGGAACGCATGCTGGCACGTTTCTCGACGTCTGGCATGTCGCTCGGTGCGCTTTCGAAAAAGGCTCACGAGACGTTGGCCATCGCGATGAATCGCCTCGGCGCTAAGAGCAACAGCGGCGAAGGCGGCGAAGACAACCGCCGGTTCAAACGCAGACCGGGCGGCGATCTCGCAAACAGCAGGATCAAGCAAGTCGCATCGGCGCGGTTCGGCGTCACTCCTGAGTATCTTGTGTCAGCCGACGAACTCGAGATCAAAATTGCCCAGGGCTCGAAGCCCGGTGAAGGCGGACAACTGCCAGGCCACAAGGTCACCGCCGAGATCGCCGCCATTCGGCACTCAGTGCCCGGCGTGACATTGATCTCGCCGCCGCCGCATCACGACATCTACTCGATCGAGGACCTCGCGCAACTGATCTATGACTTGAAGCAGATCAACCCCACAGCTCGAATAGCGGTCAAGCTGGTGTCCGAAGCCGGAATCGGCACAATCGCAGCAGGCGTGGCCAAAGCCGGCGCGGACGTGATTCACATTTCCGGTCACGATGGCGGCACAGGTGCTTCGCCGCTCGGGTCGATAAAGAACGCCGGCACACCGTGGGAACTGGGACTCGCTGAAGCTCAGCAAGCTCTGGTGATGAACGGCCTGCGCGCGCGCGTGCGCCTTCGAGTCGATGGCGGACTGAAGACCGGCCGCGACGTGATCGTCGCGGCGATGCTCGGTGCGGACGAGTTTGGGTTCGCGACCACGGCCGTGGTAGCGCTCGGTTGTGTGATGGCCAGGCAATGCCACATGAACACTTGCCCGGCCGGTATTGCGACCCAAGATCCGGCGCTGCGGCGCAAGTTCACCGGAACTCCAGAGATGGTTGTGAGCTTCTTTCGAGCGATGGCCGAGGACGTAAGGCAATTGCTCGCCGAGATCGGTTTCCGGTCGCTCGATCAGGTTGTCGGCCGCAGCGACCTCCTGTCGCAGAAGACCGATCTGAAACTGCCACGGAGCGCGAGTATCGATTTGAGCCCGCTCCTTCGACGCGCCGATGAAAACGCTATCGTGCCTGCGCGCTTCACCGATGCACCCGCTCACAAGTGTGTTAGCTCGCTTTCGAACGCGATCGAGGAAGCATGTTCACAGGCGATCCGCGACGGCTCGGCAATCGCAGCGGCGTTTGAAATCGGGAACACGGATCGAGCGATCGGCGCGCGGATCGCGGGAGATCTCGCTCGGCGTTACGGCGATGCGGGACTTCCTGACGGGACGATCAGCCTGAGCTTTGCGGGCTCCGCTGGCCAGAGCTTTGGCGCGTTCAACATCGCCGGGTTGAGGCTGACTCTGATCGGCGAGGCTAACGATTACGTCGGCAAGGGGATGTCGGGAGGCGAGATCGTAATCCGCCCGCCGGATGATTGCTACTTCGACTGGTCACGGAATGTGATCATCGGCAACACGGTGATGTACGGCGCTACGGGCGGGACGTTGCTGGCGGCCGGCCGCGCGGGCGAGCGATTCTGTGTCCGAAACAGCGGAGGAGTCGCCGTGGTCGAAGGCAGCGGAGATCACGGGTGTGAATACATGACCGCGGGAGTCGTGGTTGTTCTTGGAGAGGTAGGCCGAAACTTCGCCGCAGGCATGACCGGCGGCGTAGCGTTCGTGTTCGACGAGCTCGGCGACTTTCAGACAAGATGCAATCGGGAACTGGTCGAACTCGTGAGAGTAGCCGAACACGAGTCTCAGACCGTTCGCGCGTTGGTCGAGAGGCATTACGAGATGACCAGCAGCCCTCGCGCCCGCCAGCTACTGTCCGGCTGGGAGAGCGCGCGCAATCTCTTCTGGCAGGTCGTCACCCAGGCCGAGGCCGCGCGGGCAAGGAAAGCTGAGTTACCGCACATAAGCGTAGCGGCCGCTTTTGAGCAATCCACTCCTGCGGCCGTGGCCGACTAGAAGATGATTTCCAACCTGCCTCCAGCTTGATCAGTTCAAGCGAGGATCCCGTTCAGACAGCTACTCCGGTAACGGCGCGGACACGTGCTCGTGAACGATCAGCCACTTGCTGCCGCGCTTCTCCCAGATCGCTGTGTGCCGGCAGTCGAGCTCCATCGCTTCGCCAGCCTTTGGCTTTGCTGAAAGATGAAACGTCACGGTTGTCCAGACGATGTTCCCACGTTGAGTCACCTTGAGATCATCGTTAGGAGTCAACTTGCCGCTCGACATCGTTTCAGTGAAAGCCTTCATCACGCCCGCCTTGTACTCAGCCCAACTGTTGTACTTGAGCGGCGCGACGTCGTAGAAAATAAGGCCGGCGTCTTTGGCGTAATACTTGGCCGCTTTGTCGGGGTCGAGCGTGCTCCACGCCGTGTAGTACTGAGCTATCATCGCCTTGAATTCGGCTTCCAGAGCCGTTTTCGCGGGGGCCTTCTTCGTCTGAGCCGAAACCGATGCCGCAACCGGCAGCATCAGCGCGATCACCAGAACGACCGCAAGCCCACTGTTCATCTTCATCGCGTATCTCCTTTTCGTTTGAACTAACCGCTATCCAGCTTTCTTCCAATCGGTATCCGTCAGGCCTCGATCGCACCGTGCGTCTCGACCGATCAAACGAGACTGGATATACAGGATAGATCGTTGGAATGCAATTCTGCCGCTATAACGTTAGGCACTTCGACTGCGAAACTCATCTTTCTTGACACCCCATATTCGCTTTGCTAGATTCGGCTCTTAAGGCGACTCACCTGCGGTGCGACAGTCCGCTTCGGTGTTATGAATAGAAAAGACATTTATTTTCTGGCGGTCGCTGTTGGCATAATCGCCCTGTTTACCTTCCTCTGGATCATAAGCCGCAAGCCACCCGCAATGACCGCCCGCCCAGAGCACGCCGGCATCAGCAACAAAACGACGCGCGAGACTTGTTGGGGTTGTCACACGCCCGAATCAGAAATCTGGAGGCGGCATCCGAACAAAGGCAAGCCGGCTGACCGCGATAAGACGACGCCTTGCTCCGCTTGTCACAAACTACCCGAGCCGCAGGTCGCGAGCGCATCATTTCATACGTCGACTAACAGGGAGGTGGATTTCATATGGCCAAACCGGCAGCCAAGGTGAGACCAGAATACCGCAACTACATCGCTGGCGAATGGGTAGCTCCGAAGTCAGGCAGCTACATCGAGAACCTCAACCCGGCGGACACCCGAGAACTTGTGGGCCGCTTTCCCAGGTCCACCGCGGAAGACGTGGAACGCGCGGTTGGCGTTGCAGCAGAGGCTTTTCAGAAGTGGCGCAAGGTTCCCGCGCCTCGCCGCGCCGAGATTCTTTTCAAAGCCGGCGAGATACTCATTCAGCGCAAAGAAGCATGCGCGATCGATATGACGCGCGAGATGGGCAAGGTCCTTAGAGAAACTCGCGGCGACGTTCAGGAAGCGATCGACATGACTTATTTCATCGCGGGCGAGGGACGGCGGCTTCACGGCTACACGACGAAGGCCGAGCTCCCTAATAAGTACGCGATGTGTTCGCGCGAACCGATCGGTGTGTGCGGGCTGATCACGCCCTGGAACTTCCCGATGGCGATCCCCTCGTGGAAGATTCTTCCGGCGCTTGTGTGCGGCAACACCGTCGTAATCAAACCCGCCGAAGATACGCCGCTCTCAACTTACAATCTGGTGTCCGCGCTAACTGAAGCGGGCATACCTCCGGGCGTGCTGAACATCGTCGCTGGCCGCGGCGTCGACGTTGGTAAGGCGCTGCTTGCGCATGAGAAGGTTCGGCTGGTTTCATTCACCGGGTCGACCGAAGTCGGCCGCATAGTCGGTCAATCGTGCGCGGCTACCGACAAGATCTGCTCGCTCGAAATGGGCGGCAAGAACGTGATTATGATCATGGAAGACGCCGACATCGAGCTCGCGCTTGAAGGGGTGCTGTGGGGCGCCTTCGGAACGACGGGCCAGCGTTGCACTGCCACGTCGCGGGTTGTCGTTCATCGCAAAGTCGCAAAGAAATTCACGAGCCTGCTCGCCGGCCGGACCAAACAATTGCGGCTAGGATCCGGACTGGACGAAAAGACTGACGTCGGCCCGGTGATCAATCGAGACGCGAGCGAAAAGATTCTCGAATACATCGAGATCGGCCGCCGCGAAGACAAGGCGAAGATGCTGTGCGGCGGCCGCCGCGCGGAGAAGGGCGATCTGAAATATGGCTTCTTTATCGAGCCGACGGTGTTCTCGGACGTAGAACCCCAGATGCGAATCGCGCAAGAAGAGATATTCGGACCGGTGGTGTCCGTGCTCGAGTGCCGCGACCTCGATCACGCGATCGAGATAGCTAACGGGGTCAAGTTTGGCCTCTCGGCTTCGATCTACACTCGCGACACTAACCGCGCTTTCCACGCGATGGAAGACGTGCAGACGGGAATCTTCTACGTGAACGCGTCAACGATCGGCGCGGAGGTGCACCTGCCGTTTGGCGGCACGAAGTCCACAGGCAACGGCCATCGCGAAGGCGGCACACAGGTGCTGGATATCTTCTCCGAGTGGAAGGCCGTGTACGTCGATTATTCGGGCAAGCTTCAACGCGCGCAGATCGACTAGAAGACGTCCGTGGTCCGTAGTCAGTAGTCCGTAGCCAGTTGCTTTCCGCAGCTACGGACTACGGACCACGGACTACGGACTCCGCAGCAGGAGACCTATGATTGTCGGATTACCAAAAGAAGTGAAGGACAACGAGTACCGGGTGGGACTGGTGCCCGCGGGAGTGAAGGCGCTGACCAGCGGCGGGCACACGGTGCTGGTCCAGACAAAAGCCGGCGACGGGTCGGGCATCACTGACCAGGAATATGTGAACGCCGGCGCCGAGATCGTGGACTCGGCCGAGGAGGTGTGGTCTCGCGCCGAGATGGTCGTCAAAGTCAAAGAACCGATAGCAAGCGAGTACGGATTCCTGCGTGAAGGACTTATTCTGTTCACATACCTGCACCTCGCCCCCGCGCGTGAGCTGACACGGGCGTTGCTGGACAGCGGGGTGATCGGCGTCGCTTATGAGACGATAACCAACGATCAAGGTCATCTTCCCCTGCTCACTCCGATGAGCGAAGTCGCCGGTCGAATGTCGATACAGGTCGGCGCTACTTATCTCGAGAAGATTAACGGTGGACGAGGTGTGTTACTGGGCGGCGTGCCCGGTGTTGCGCCGGGACGAGTGACGATAATCGGCGGCGGAGTCGTCGGAATCAACGCTGCGAAGATCGCTGTCGGCTTCGGCGCTTCGGTAACCATGATAGACAGAGACCTCGAGCGTCTGCGGTTTCTAGATGACGTTTTCGGCAGCCGCATTCGCACGCTGGCGTCGAATCCTTATACGATCGCCGAATCAGTCGCGGCTTCAGATTTGGTCGTGGGCGCGGTGCTTGTGCCGGGCGCGGCTGCGCCGAAGCTGGTGACGCGCGATATGCTTCGCGATATGCCTCGAGGTTCGGTGATCGTGGACGTGGCAGTTGATCAAGGCGGCTGCATTGAGACTACGAAACCGACAACGCACAGCCAGCCCACTTACTACGTCGAGAATGTTCTTCATTACGGAGTGACCAACATGCCGGGCGCGGTGCCGCGCACTTCCACGTTCGCGCTGACGAACGCAACGCTGCCGTTCGCTTTGAAGCTCGCGAAGTATGGCGCGGAGGAGGCGTTCAAGCGAGACACTCACTTGAAGCACGGGGCGAATACGTACAAGGGTAAGGTTGTGTACGAGGCCGTCGCTTTGAATCAGGGGCTTGAATACACGCCGATTGATAAAGTGATTTAGCGGCGAGTGACCAGCATCAGCAGGCAGCCATGTCTCGGA
>JBGQGO010000264.1:0-7697 GCA_041497455.1 Blastocatellia bacterium
TCCACACTTCATCGGCCATCCCGGTAGCGTGCAGCGCCTCCCAGTAAATTGAAAAGAACTCATCGAAGCATCCGCGGGTGGTCAGCTTAAGGATCACCCGGCCTTCGGGTCGAGCGACTCGCACCATTTCGGCCAGCACGTCCTCGATCTCATCCGCGCGCAGCATTGAGGCGTCCCCAATTACCACCTCGAATTCGTGGCTATCGAACGGAAGGTCAGAAGCGATGCCCTGCTCGAACTTCGCATTCCTGGCTTTCTTGACCAGCGCCTTCGCGCGTGCAATCGCGATGCGTTCAGCGCTCGGGTCGATTCCGATGACCTCGCCCTTCCCGTGCATTCGCGCGGCTAGCTCAATTAAGTGCGCCCCAGTGCCGCAGTTAACGTCGAGAATTTGACCCTCGAGCGGTAACTTAATGCTCAAGTTGATCAACGTATCGAAGCGATCGCGCCAGTCCGGCGTGATGAATAAATCGTAACGAAATGCTAGCTCTTTGGCATTGCTCATAGCGGGATGTGTCTTAACTCGGATGATAGCACGAGCTAAGAAAAAGGGAGGAAGTCCAGACCGGACTTCCTCCCATAGCTTCATCAAGTTCAGAGCTCAACAGGCGCCAGGCGTTTCTGGCCCGTTACCTGGCTCCGACCTCAGAATGTTTTACTCCACGTCCCGAACGGCTTGAATGGATTGCCGCCTACTGCCCGATCTACGAACACATCAATGAACTGCCTCGACGAGCCCGCAGTCGTGTCAAGGAGGAAGCCGCTCCGCAGGAACTCAGCGCAAGCGATGGTGGCGCCGAAGCGGCTACCTGCGTCCCTGGTTGGCCCGGCATCGATGGCCGCACCGTTGTACCACAGCCTCGCCGTGCCACTTCGGTGGCCGCCAACAGCAGTGATGCGGACCGACAACTTGAAGCTCAAGGTATCGCCGGGGCCGAAGGTCACCGAACTTGACGGGGTCAGATTGATGATCCTCAAGACAGCGTTGTTGAATCCGCTGCTCCCGCCAGGGACATCGAGTAGCTCCTTAGTAACCAGCGGCACGTTGTTCTTGAGCACTTGGGCTCGGAGATCGAACCTGGTTCCTACGTCGTCGCTGTTCTTCAGCCCGATCCAAACCTTGGCGGGGGGCACCACGGTCACTGTAGCGCTGTCGGTGTTGTTAGCGCTAACTGGATCGCTGACATCAGACGTCACGGTTCCCTGGCAGGTCAGGGGGCCGCAAGTGTCGGGAGCCGTGACCGTTATCGTCAGCGTATCGGTGACACCCTTACCGAGGCTGGCGATGTTCCAGACGCCGGTCGTAGGATTGAACACACCTTGGCTCTCGGTATGACTTGATGCGTGGAGCAATGGGAATGCCGGGAAGCTTTCCGTGACGACGACGTTGTAGGCCGGGTCGTCGCCGATGTTCGTCACCTTCAGTGTGTAAGTTACAGATTCGCCCGGCGACACCGCGGGTGGCGCAGATACATCGAGACTCAGGTCAGCCGATTGCGGCGCGTTCAGCGTGACCTTCGCAAGGTTGTTCGCCGGATTGGGGTCGGGCGGCGAAGCAGAAGTAATCTGCGCCTGGTTGGTTACAGGGTCAGTGGTCGTCAGCGTGGCGACCACATGCAGCGTCGCGCTTGCAGAGCCTGCCAGCGATCCGGCCGTCCACTGGCCCGTGCCCGAATTGTAGGCGCCACCGCCGTCATCCGATACGTAGGTCAGCCCCGCGGGCAGCAGGTCGGTGACCACGACGCCAGTCGCGCCAGTCGCGCCCGGATTGGTTACTGTGACGGTGAACGTTACGTTCTGCCCGAGCGTCGGATTAGGCGGCGAGTTCGTCTTGGTGATGCCGAGATCGGCCGATGTTGCAGTATCCAACACGGCGATCTCCGCGCGCTTGCCCTGGCCGTTGAAGTGATGCAACAACAACGCGCCGAGCCCGCCGTGGGCCGTCATATTGGCCGTATTCCAGGTGACGGGAATCGTGCCGGCGTTGAGATCGGGTAACAAGATCGAGCCGCCAAAATCGAGTCCCTGTGTAGCCGTGCTCCAGCTAAAGGGCCCGACGGCCGAATCAATGGTTCCGCCAAAATTGGACAGCGGCAAACGACCCCCGGTCGTCGTGATTTTGTATTTGAACGGTGTTGTTGGAGTGGCCAGGCCGAGACTCGCAGGCGATGCCGCCAGAATCATCACGTTGTTGCGGAACAGCGCGGAATCAATGAGAGCCGGATCGCGATTGATGTACCGCGAGGCGCCGCTGAAAGTGGATACGCCATTCGTCGCGATGTTGAAGACCGCATTGATAAACGCGTCATTGGCGTCAGCGGCGGCACCGAATAGTCCGGAATCCATTGAGCCTGGGTTGCTGTTAAACAGCACGCGGTCGTATGTTCCATCGCTGTTGTTATCAATGAAAACATTGAAAGCCACATCGGTCGGAGTTGACCAGTCGCCCCAAGTCGTCGCACCGAACAGGAGCACGTTGTTTACCGAGTCGTAAGCAACACCAGCGTACTGAATGTCAGCAAAAGCCGGAATGGAGGTGTTGCGCGGGCTGACCACCTGCAACTCGAAAGGACTGACCAACGATTGAACGTCGGTCGGGGCCACGCCGGTGCAAGTCGGGCCTCCACCGAGCGTGCCCGTGCAAACATCCGTACCGCTGAGCGCGATAGTGGTCGAACCGCTTCCTGCGCCGCCGGTCACTATCGTATCCGCCGCTGACATATTCGACACCGGGCGAAGGGCGGTATACACCGGCACGCGCAGCTTCAGTTGACCGCCGACCTTGAGGGTCACATAGGCGGACTCTTCCGTGAGCCACTGGCGGTTCAGGACGGTTGTAATCGGGGCGGGCGCCACCTGTATGGACGCGAGGGTGGGGTCCATCGTGTGTTTCATCTGGTTGGCAGTGGCGTCGAGTTGCACGGGAATTTCAAGCGACTGCCCGGGCTGCAAGGTAACGCTTGCGCCGCCCGGTAGCGAGAAGGCAACGCCCGGCGCGTCGACCACCGTGTCGATGGCGAGATCGTAGGTGGCTGCCGTAGTCCCCTGATTGACGATCTTGAGCTTCTTGGCGAGCGATGCTGTTCCCACGACTTCTGTATCGAAGGTCAGGCTCACCAACCCTTCATCCTCAGCGTTGAACGCGATGACTTGCGAGAGCGCCGAATTAGGCACATCGACGCGCCCCGCTCCGACGCGGCTGGCGCCGAAACGCGAGCCAACGCCGCCAGGAAACTGAGTGATATCTTGAATGGCGCCATTCATCGCCAGCGCCTTAAGTTCCTCGACCGTCCAGGTCGGATGAAGCTGCCGCAGCAGCGCCATCACGCCGGCCATGTGCGGCGCGGCCATCGAAGTGCCCGAGATGGTGAGCGTCTGACCGCCGGCAAGAAAGCCGGTGGGGTTGGACTGGATACACCCGGTATTACCTGCGCCGCTGCCGGTGCAGGTGATTCCGCTCTGCGACGAGGTGATGCTCAGCCCGGGCGCGGCGATATCGGGCTTCAGCACGAATGGCGAGCCGAGGCGCGGGCCGCGCGATGAGAACGAGGCCAGCGTATCGCCTCCGGGAACTGCGGCAAAGGTCACATTCACCATTCCTAGCAATAGTTGCGCTTTGATCGCGTCACCGGTTGCTTTGGTAACGAAGACGGAGGGAATCGTCACAGCAGGGCCTGGAGGAGCCGTGCCGCCCATGGTGGTTAAATTCGGGTCGCCCACTACATTATTGACAACAATCGCGCCAATGGCGCCTGCCGCCTGAGCGTTTTGTACTTTGAGGATGAATCCGCAGGTGCCTCGATCAATCAGCGCGAACTTGCCGGCGATGGCCGCCGCGTTGGTGAAAGCCGAGCAGCCGTCGGTCGTGCTTGGCCCCGCTCCGTCCGCAGGATCGAGAGCCAGGACAACATCGGCAGTCTGCCCCGCAGGCGCGGGAGGAGCTGGCACGAACGCGGCTGCTTGGGCCGGATAATTGCCGGCTATCGCCGCCGGAGAGTTGACTTGCAGAAAGTTCACATTGACGCCGCTGTCGACCGATGCGGCGACGCTCAGAGTCCGCGCAGAACTCGCCGGAGCTCCGTGAATAAAAAAGCTGTCGCCGCTGTTGCCTGCTGAGGCCACGACAATCACCCCGACCAGCGCAGCGTTATCGCTGGCAACCGCCGTTGTGTTGGTCGGCGAACCGAAAGGCGAGCCGAGCGACATATTGATCACGTCCAGGTGATCCGACATATCGCTGTCGCCATTCGGATCCATCGACCAATCAATCGCCTGTACGGTCAGACCGGTGCTCCCGCCGCAACCGAAGACGCGCAAGGCGTACAGAAGCGCTTTGGGCGCGGCGCCAGGTCCGATTCGAAGTGTATTAAAAGGCGTGGTCGGTCCATAAACGCCGGTGTAGGCCGTGCCATCGCTCTTCACGCCAACCCCCGCGGCGATCCCCGCTACGTGAGTACCGTGTCCCAAACAATCCATCGGGTCGGGATCAGGCACGGGCGCATTTGAGCCAGTGTAAGCATCACCGCAAAAATCTGTCCCGCCTACAACTTTGGCCGTCGGGAAGAATCCGTCCGCATTCGAAGTTCGGTTGTTTGCCTGATAGTCGCTGAGGGCGCCGGTGCCGCCGAAGTTCGGGTGCTGATAGTCAATGCCGGTGTCGATGATGCCGATTTTGATGCCGGTGCCGTCTGCGGCGGCTGGCAGCCCCAGGGTGTTGGCCCACACCTGGGGCGCCCCTATAAAAGGGACGCTAGTAGAAGTCGTCAGATACTCAGGTTCGACGATATGCACGGCCTTAACGCCCGGCAGCGCTCGCACAGCATCGATCTGCGACGAATCCATATATACGGAGACGCCGTTATATGCCTTTTGCACGCGGTAGACCTCTTTGGCCCTGAATCGCGGCCCGGTCAAAGTTGCGGCAAGGGTTTGCTGTAGCTGCTTGTTAGTCTCAATTTGCTTTTTCGCCGCGGCCACGGCTGCATCTTTGGCTTGCGCCTTCGGCAGTTTGGAAGCGGCCATTACCTGGGCGTAGACGCGGGCTGCGGGCGGCTGCTGTAACTCGATAAGCACCTGAACCCGGCCAGACTGAGCAGGAGCAATCGGAACGGTGATCTCTTGATCCTGAGCCTGAGGATCACCCGCGGCGCTTTCGCGTTTGCTCTGACTCTGCTCCTGCGCTTTGTTTGTTTTCTTACCTTGGCTGCTGGCCTCGAGTGAAAAGCGCCATCCTGATGACGGAAGTAATAATGCGAAAGCAAAGACCAGCAACAGTGTGATTAGTGGTACTCTTGATCTATTACTCATGTGACCTTCTCCTGGGGGCATCGGACTTATCGCTGATGCCGGTCTGAGATGCCGCCAAACAGCATCGCGTACTTAATTGAGCGCCTGTGAAAAGTGAGCTTCCACCTTTCAGGTAAAAACGAACACACCTGCGCTCGCTTGGATTTCAAAAGATTTTTCTTTTGGTTGGCTCCGCCCGCGGTACCCCGAAGCGTACGCTACACGAGACTCGAGTGATTCCTGATCAGTCTTCGGCACGCGTTCTAAGACGGTCGAGATGATCCCGGATCGCATCGAATTCAATATTCTCGTAGAGTCTCCTCTGTCGAGCTTCGGCCCGTATTAATTTCTGATCTAAAGAGCTAAACCAAAAGGGGTGAAACGCGGCGACAGCATACTTAGAGGCGGAAGCGAAAGTCAAGCAGTCAAGGAAGAGAAGAAGTCAACTGAGGAACGCGCGTCAACTTGAACAGCGATTCGGATAGAGGCCGCGTCCATGACCGGTTTGAGTGAACCCTGTCTGTTTGCAGCCTCTCAAACCAATCGCTAGAATACCCGATCGCTTTCGCCTCTAAGGTTTTTACATGGAGTCATACGCAGCTTACTGCCCGGTCTGCCGCCGCCAAGTGGACAGCCGCGTAATCGCCGGCTCGGACGCAGTCGACGAATCGCTTCATCCTCTGCTCGCCGTCAACATGCACGCCTGGGAACCGGGCAAGCCAATCTGCACGGATTGTATCCGCCGATACTCGCAGCTTCACGATGAGCTCTCCGCCGCCTTTCCTCATTTCGCCGAGCAGGAGCTCAAAGTCGTGCCCACTCCTATGCGGCTCGACGCGCCCGATGAGTTTCGCGGACGCGGGACCACGATCGCATTCCTCGACTCAGGCTTCTACGCGCATCCCGATCTCGCCAAGCCGCGCAATCGAATACTGAAATATGTGAACCTTGTCGAGCGCGCCAAGCCCAGCGACCTGACTACTCCGCAAGCATCGTCGTGGCACGGGATGATGACCTCGGTGGTCGCGGCGGGAAACGGATTTCTGTCGGGCGGGCTCTATCGCGGCATCGCATCCGAAGCGAACCTTGTGCTGGTGAAGGTGGGGATGTCCTCGCGCGTGCGGCATCAAGACATAGAGCGCGGGATTCGCTGGGTCATCCGGCATCGCCAGCAATTCAATATTCGAATCATCAACATCTCAGCCGGGGGCGACTACGAAGCGAGCTATCTGACAGACGAACTCTCGCAGGCGGCGGAGGACGCCAGCCGCGCGGGCTTGCTTGTCATTGCAGCAGCCGGCAACTCGGGTCATCTGCGTGATCATCCGGTGCTGCCGCCCGCGTCCGCGCCTTCGGTGATTGCGGTCGGGGGGCTCGACGACAGGAACAATCTCGACTTCTCAGACAACGACATGTATCGGTCGAGCTACGGCCCGACGATTGACGGGCTCCAGAAGCCCGAGATCATCGCGCCCGGGATCTGGATCGGCGCGCCGATTTTGCCGGGCACGCCGACCGCGGAACAAGCGGTGCTGTTGTCGGAACTCGAGAACGCTCCCGACTCGGAGTTGCGCGAGATAATAAAGCGGCATCCTGGCGTTGACCAAGATCTGGACCACGCGACTGAGCTTGCGCCTTACCTGTTGCGTCAGGTGGTGTGGATCAAGATCCGCGACAACAACGTGATCAGCGGCCACTACAAGCACGTCGATGGCACAAGCTTCGCCGCGCCGATCGTTTCGTCAATCGCGGCTCAGATACTCGAAGCCGTTCCGGACTTGAAGCCTCACGAAGTCAAACTCGCGTTGATAAGAACCGCGGTAAGGATGGCTCACGTTGACGTCGACCGGCAGGGATGGGGGATGGTGAACCCGCGCGCCGCGATAGCCGCCGCGATGGCAATGCGCGGCAGAGGTTATCACCCGGCTGCTCATGGTTAAGACTAGCGCCGCGGGAGGCCAACGTTGAAATCACGCGTTTCGATGTGATAAAACTGCTGAGTCCAAGGCGCTCGTTAAGTCTGCTGAAACCTGGCTTTTTTTTGAGACCTTTAAGAAGGCCAGCGCGTATAAGCGCTAAGACGGCCGGCAGCGCTGAGGTGGGCGCTCACCCTGAAATCTAGAAGCGAAGGAGAGAGTGAAAAGTATGGACAGCAAGTTAGCGCCGCCCTCTGAGGCACCCCAGACGGCAGCCGAACCCGAAATCCCTGTTTCCAATCCTCAAGAAAAGAAGGACGGGACGCCGTCGTCGTACTCGATGATGGCGCCCAAGATGCGCCGCATCTACGGTGAGTTCTACCGCGAGATCTACTTCTCCGAAAAGAAACAGCTCGACACCAAGACGCAGGAGTTGATCTCGATCGCCGCGTCGCTGGTCGCCAAGTGTCAGGGCTGCCTCGAAGGTCACCTCAA